>JBCDGX010000388.1:0-6011 GCA_038750805.1 Myxococcota bacterium | reverse complement strand
CGCCGGGAGGTCCTCGACCGTCGCCGACGCGGCCTGCAGATCCTCCCCCTCTTCGGTGACGATGGCCTCGGCGGGGATGTCCTCGACCGTCGCGGAAGCCGGCGGGGCCGCGACGGCGGGCGCATCGTCACCGAAGAGGGGGAGGATCTGCAGGCCGCGTCGGCGACGGTCGAGGACCTCCCGGCGGACGCCATCGTCACCGAAGAGGGGGAGGATCTGCAGGCCGCGTCGGCGACGGTCGAGGACGTCTCGGCGGACGCCATCGCCACCGAAGAGGGCGAGGACCTGCTGGCCGATCTCCTCCCCGAGGACGACGTCCCGCCGGACGCCCCGCCGCTCACGCACGTGGCGCTCCATCGTCCGGACGGGACGCTCGTCGCGCGCATCGGGGGTGTCGACCGGCCCGTCGCCTTCGTCGGCGGCGTGCTCCGCGACGAGGAGGGCGAGGCGCTCGTGCTGCTCAGCAGCTCCCGGGTTCACGGTTGCACGCTAGGGCTCTGGCGGCCTCTGACGGGCGAGCTTCGCTGGACGCCCATGAGCTCCTGCGTGTCCTTCCCGACGATGGCCGGCGGGCGTCTCTTCGGGGAGGCGGCGCTGGCCGCCTTCGCCGGGGACGAGGCGCCGGACGACGCGGAGATCGTCGAGGTCGACCTGGCGACGGGGCGCGTCACGCCGCTGACCACCAACGCGGTGCGGGAGCGCTACGTGAAGGCGCGCGCGCTGCCGGACGGGCGGGTTCGCCTGGCCTTCGAGCGCATCCCGGAGCGGCGCTTCCGCCGCTTCCCCCACGCGAGCGTGTGCTGGGCCGATGCCCCGGCGCCGGTCGCGCCCCCGGCGGACTGAGGGCGCCATGGGCGACGAAGCAGCACCCCGAGGCGAAGGGACGCTAGCCATGGATGCGCGCGACTTCGAGGCTTTCCGTGCAGCCATGCAGGCGGCGGGGACAGAGCTTCGGCCCCCGCGGCCGGAGCTCGCCGCGCGCATGCTCCAAGCCGATTGGCACCGGCCGCTTCGCGCGTTCTACGCGCACTGCGACGGGATGGCGCGCGCCGACTATCACGACGGGAGCGAGATCTGCCTCTGGCCCCTCGAGCACGTGGCCGTGAGGTCGGCGCACGTCGAGTTCGCGGACTGGCTCATCGACTCTCACGCCTACGCGCTGCGCCCGGACGGCGCCATCGTCATTTCTGACAATGGGAGCGAATACGACCGGGTCGCCGGGTCGCTCTCCGAGTTCCTCGAGCGCATGCTTTACGCTCCCGATCGCCTCTTCGCCGGCTAGCCGCGGCCTTCCATCCGAACGGTTCGCGATGGGCGGGACGGCGGAAGCGGCGGGGACACGGGTTCATCTCGCCGCGGGCCAGCCCGCCGCGCACCGAGCCGGTCCCTTCGAAGTTCGGGGCCCCGCGAAGGGGGCCGTGCCGGAGGAGTCTCCACCTCGCCAAGCCCTCGAGGTCCCGTGGCAACCGCTGAGCGAACTCGCGACCGCCCACGGGCCTCCGGGTGAGCCGGAAGGCGAGACGCAGATTGCCCAAGGGGTTCCGGATGACCCGGAAGGCGAGATGCAGATTGCCCAAGGCCTTCCGGGTGAGCCGGAAGGCGAGATGCAGATTGCCCAAGGGGTTCCGGATGACCCGGAAGGCGAGATGCAGATTGCCCAAGGGCTTCCGGGTGACCCGGAAGACGAGGTGCAGTTTGCCCACGGGCTTCCGGATGACCCGGAAGGCGAGGTGCAGCTGGCCCACGGGCTTCCGGATGACCAGGAAGGCGAGCTGCAGATGGCCCACGGGCTTCCGGATGACCCGGAAGGCGAGAAGCGCGGCGGAGGCCCGCGCCGGCCGGCCCGCACCTACTCGGGCGCGACCCGGTGCAGGTTGCGGGCGAAGGTCCCCTCGCAGCGGCCGGGCGTGTGGGCGCCGATGGACACCTGGGCGACGAACACACCCACGACGCCGCGGGAAGGGCTGACCAGGAAGGTCGTGTCGTAGGCGCCGGCCCAGCCGAAGTCGCCCGGCGCCGCGCCGCGCTCGGCGTTCGTCTCCGGGAACGCCGCGATGGCCACGCCCACCCCGTAGCCGTAGCCGGCGTCGAAGAACCAGTCCTCGCCGCGGGCTGGTCGCTGCGCGTCCGTGAGCTGGTCGCTGCGCAGCGCCCGCGCGCTCGCCTCGGAGAGGACGCGCGTGCCCTCGAGCTCGCCGTCGTTGGCGAGCATCTGCGCGAAGCGGAGGTAGTCCGCGGCCGTCGAGACCAGCCCGCCGCCGCCGCTCGCGAACGCCGTGTCGACGAGCATGTCGTTGGTCTCCTCGACCAGCGCGCCGCCCTCGTCGTGGATGTAGAGCGGCGGCAGGCTCTCGGGCGCCGTGCCGAGCGGGAAGCCCGTCGCGCCCATGCCGAGCGGCGCGAAGATCGTGCGCTCGGCGTAGTCCTCGAGGGGCTCGCCGGCCGCGACCTCGACCACCCGCCCGAGCACGTCGCTCGACCAGGAATACGCCCAGCGCGCGCCCGGCTGCAGGCCCAGCGGCACGCCCGCGATGGCCCGCACGGCCTCCTCGAGCGTCGGTCGCCCTTCGAAGCCGAGCGCGGCGTTCATCGCCACCAGATCCGAGGGCGGGCCGAAGAAGTAGCTCAGGCCCGACGTGTGCGTGAGCAGGTCGCGCACCGTGAGGGGCCGGGCGAGCGCCTCGGTCGGGATCTCCCCGTCCTGCCCGGCGTTCGGCTCCGTCGCCACGCGCAGGTTCGCGAGCTCGGGGACGAAGTCGGCCGCCGCCTGGTCCAGGCGCATCGTCCCCGCGTCGACCAGCGTCAGGGCCAGCGCGGCCGTGACGGGCTTGGTCATCGACGCGATGCGCACGGGGGTCGTCGGCGTGAAGGGCTCATCCGCGCCGACGCGCGCGGTGCCGCCCCGCTCGGTCGCCTGGAGCTCCCCGTCGCGCGCGACGACGTAGAGGTAGCCGGGGCACACGCCGGCCTCGACCTGCGCGTCGAGCTCCCCCTTCAGCGCGGCGAGCCCCGCGGCGTCGAGGCCGCGGGCGGCCGGCGTGGGAGCGGCCGGCGCGGGGGTGGTCCCGCACGCCACCAGCGCCAGCGCGAGCCACGCGCTCCGAGTCACCGACCGTCCCGTCTTCGTTCCGTCCCGCATGAAGGCCTCCGTCGCCGCGGAGTGTCGCGCCTCTGGCGGTTCAGCCGAAGGGCGAGGCTGCCGGTTCGTTCTCGCGCTCCGGCTCGGGCCGGGGCTGGGGTACCGGCGGCTGCGGCTGCGGCGGCACCGGCTGGGTCGTGGCGGGCGCGTCACTTCCGCCCACCCAGGCGCTGATGGAGAGCGCGAGGCCGACGGTCACGGACTGCTGGGTGAGGGACTCGAAGGTGCTGTCGCTGCTGCGCAGGTAGGTGACGAAGACCTCCGGGTCGATGCTCACGCGCTGCCCTACGAAGGCGTGAATGCCGACGGCGAAGCGAGCGATGAAGCCGAGGCTGGTCGTCTCCGAGTCGAAGAAGCGGAAGGTCTCGCCCGCGGGACCGATGCCGAAGTTCGCGTAGGGCCTCCGCCGGCCGCTGGTGTTGATGAACTCCGCCTCGAAGGGGAGCGCGTAGGAGATGAGCGTGATGTCGCCTTCGAACTCCCCGCCGGGCTCGCGGATCACGGAGATGGCCGGGCCGAAACCGAGGCTGAAGCCGGGGGAGACGACGTAGTGCAGCTGAAACCCGAGGCCTCCGTTGAGCGGCGCGAAGCGCGTGCGCCGCGAGGTCTCGGCGTCGCCGAAGTCGCTCTCGAGGCGGGTCGTTCGGTAGTCGACGATGGACGTGCGGACCCCGAAGCGAAGCTTCCCCGGGCGCTCCGGGACCTGGTCCTGGGCCGTCGCGGAGGAGGGGAGGAGAGCCGCGAAGGCAACGGCCAGAGCGGCAATCTGAACAAGGGACGTACTGCGCATGGCGCGGAACCTCGCATGAACGGTCCGGTCCAGATCGGGGCGCGGAGAGGAATCTCCCGCGCAGCACCGGGATCTCCCGGGAGGCGGCTGGCGCCGTCAGATTTTCTTGCCGGTGCCCCGGCTATCCCGAAGGATTGCGAGGCTTTCGCGGCCGCGCGGGCCGGGCGGGGACGACGCTCGAGGCCGGATTGGCGGCCGGTGGCGCGCTTCCTCGCTAGGGTGCGCTCGTGCGACGCCTTCCCCGGGCCTTGGCCCTCACCCTGCTGGCTTCCGGCGTGACCGCGTGCGCGGCGAGCGCCGTCACGGGCGACGGCGTGGACGGCGGCGCGATGGAGGACGAGGTCCCGCGTTGCGCGCGGCCCGTGGACGGCATGTGCGAGGAGGGCTGCTTCATCGTCCGCGGCAGGACCGTCGACGCCCGGAGCTGCTTCGCAGGACAGCCCTATCAGTCGGAGGGCGACACGGTGACCGACGTCGGTTGTGTTCCGCCCTTGGGCTTTGACGCCGTGCCCACTCGGGCATGGGTCTGGGATGCGGCGACCGGCGCCTGCGTCGCGGTGCGCCCCGAAACCGCAAGCGCCCTCGGATGGCCAAGCTGCGAGGAAGCCCTCCCGAGCTGCGACGAGGTCCCCCCGATCACCGACGCCCTCACCCTTTGCGGCGAGGGCCTCTCCGGCCGCCGCTTCGACATCCCGACCTCCTTGCTCGAGCTCGACGAAGCCTGCGAGGGCTGCACCTGCGCCTCGGTGCTCGGCCTTCGCTGCGACGGCGCCTTCGTGCCGCTCGCGGGCCGAGGAACGCCAGGCCTCGCCCTCGACCCCGAAGCGGACTGGCCGCTGGACACGCGCGCCCCGCTCACGCGCCCCGGCGTCATCGCCGGCGAACGCTCCGACGGCCGCCTCCACTGGGCCTGCTACGCGGACGTCTGCGACGCCCCGCCCGCCTGCGATCCCGTCACGCCGGACCGGGTGGCGAGCGTACGCGGCCGCGTCGTCGAGGTCGGCCGCGGCCTCGGCGACGGCCCCGGCCAGACCATGCTCATCGTTGAGTCCTGGACCGCCGCCCCGCCCTAAGTCCTTGGCCTTTGCCGTGAAGACCGGGCCGTCTAGCATGGTCCCCATGACGCGCGCCTTGCTTGTCCTGGTCCTCGCAGGCGCGTGTGCGTCGGACGCCGGCACCGACCTGGACGCCGGGACCGACGCGGACGCTGGCACCGACGAGATCCTGGTCGACATGGGCGGCGGGCCGAGCGCTTGCGCTCTCGTCGACAACTTCGCCTGCGAAGAGGGCTGCTTCCCGATCCTCGGCGCGCGGACCGACGTCGGCGCCTGTTGGACGGACGAACCGGGGGTCTACTGGGAAGATGACCAGATCCTCCCCGTGGCCTGCGTTCCCAGCGAGCCCGCGGGCGGGGCGCCCTACGAGCTCCACTGGCGTGCCGACACGGAGACCTGCTTCTGGATGTCCGAGGGCGACGCCACGGCCCTCGGCTGGCCGACCTGCGCGGACGCGCTCCCGCGCTGCGAGGACGTCGCGCCCGTGACGGTCGCCGCCGAGCTCTGCGGGAGCCGCGCGGGGCAGCCCTTCGACCTTTCGGTCAGCGACCTCGAGCTCGTTCGCGAGTGCGACGGCTGCCTCTGCGCCTCCGTGCTCGGCGTTCGCTGCGGCCCAGACGAGCTCCTCCCGCTCGGCGGCCTCGACGAGGTCACGCCCGGCATGGACGTAGGGGGCCTCGAGCCGCCCTGGCCGTCGACGGTCCGCCCGGCCATGCCCTTCGTCAACCTCGGCTACGTGAGCCTGCCGACGGACGGCCGGCTCCGCTGGGCCTGCTACGCGCCGTCCTGCGACGTACCGGAGGCGTGCGACCCCGCCGCACCCGAAGCGATCGACCGGATTCAAGGGAAGCTGGTCAGCGCCATGCGCGGCCTCTCGGGCCGGCAGCGCGTGCTCCGGGTGGAAGCGTGGACGCCGTTGGCGGAGTGAGCGCCACGAGCGCGGCCCGACAGCTCGCGGTGGCGCTCGCGCTGCTGGCCTCGAGCTGCTCGACCCGCGTCGTCACCGGCCCCGCCGACCTCGGCGTCT
>JBCDGX010000387.1:0-6021 GCA_038750805.1 Myxococcota bacterium | reverse complement strand
CTTCGTCCGCGTCAAACGACGAACATGTCGTCCTTGGCCCACTTCGGCGCCGCGCCCTTACCGGCGGCGACCACCTGCAGGTAGCTGCGCTTGCTCATGCCCACGGGCACCTCGTTCGGGAGGCCCAGGGTCGTCGGCGTCGCGAAGACGGTGCCGACGGCGAGATCGTGATGCGGGAACTCCGGCTCCGTGCAGCCGATGCAGGGCATGCCGGCGCGGGTCTTCGACGATACGCGGTTCCAGAGAATCCGGTTACAGGGCGAGCGAGTAAAGGGCCCGCGGCAACCGAGATCGTAGAAGAGGCAGCCCTTCCGCTGCCCGAACTCCGTCGTCGAAACCTTGTACGCGAAGTGCATGTTTCGCGTGCAGCCCGTCTGGGTGAAGCTCGTGAAGAAGGTCGCCGGACGCTGGTACTCGTCGAGGGCGATCTCGCCGCCGCGCCCCGTGGCGAGAGCCACGATGATCTGCGTGATCCAGTCCGGGTGTGCCGGGCAGCCGGGGATGTTGATGACGGGGAGGCCGGCCTTCGAGCGGAAGCTCGAACCGAGGAAGCCGCCGGCATCCTTCTTGTGGAACTGCATGCCCGTCGAGTCGGACGGGTTCGGCGGAACAGCGGGAATGCCGCCGTAGGTCGCGCAATCACCGATGGCGACGACGAAGCCGGCCTGGTCGCTGAGCGCGCGGACCCACTCCATCATCGGCTTGCCGGCGAAGCGGTTCCAGTTGCCCGTGCCGTTCGGCGCCTGAATGACCGAGCCCTCGAAGACGAAGACGTCGAGCTGGATCTCTCCGCTCACGCACTTCTCGAGAATCGCGGTCACGTTTTCGCCTAGCTCGACACCCAGCGACGGGTGCCAGAGGACGTTGAGGCCGAAGTCAGTGACGAGGTCGACGGCGCTCGGCTCTTCCGCGTTGAGGAAGGACATCGTGTTCCCGGAACACGCGCCACCCTGTAGCCACAATACGTTGGTCATGATTCTCTTTCCCCGGTTGAGATCGGTCTGGAATTCGCTTGAACGGTCGATTGGCTCGGCCGGGCAAACCGACCGCGGACACTATGGGTTTCGCTTCACTCGCCGGCGGTGAGCTCCTTCGGCGGACCCTGACGGAGAGCCTGGCCGGCGCGGCGGGCCACCTCGATGGCGACGCCGAGCGCCGCCTGGACGTCCGGGTCCCGGAGCGCGCCGAGCACGCCGAAGGCGCCCTTGCGTGGCGGGGCCTCGGCCGCCGCCTCGATGGCCTGGTTCACCGTCGAGAGGAGGTGGAGCGTGCGCGTCTGCACCGGCAGCGCCTCGAGGGGGCCGACCAGCGAGGGCGCGAGCTCGAGGAGGCGATGGAGGCCGAGGGTGATCTCCGGCTTCTTCGCGAGGTCGAGGTAGGCCTCGAGGCTCCCCCAGGGGATCTCCTCGGCGATGTGCGCGACGGGCCCCGCGTACTCGGCGAGCGTCGCCGCGGCGTCGAGGTCGACGGCGCCGAGGACGTGCCGGATCTTCGCGATGCTCGTGGTCCGGAGGAGCTTGTCGACCTCCTCGAGGTCCAGGCTCTCGACGATGTCGCCGAGGCGGTCGAGGCGGTCGGGCGTGCTCACGCGGAGGGCCAGGCGGAGCGCGGCCTTCGCGTTGGGCTCGAGCTCCGAGGTGCTCGCGTAGCCGGCGTTGCGCGCCGCCTCCTCGAGCGCCGTCGGGAGCGCGGCGGCCTGACCGCCGAGGCGGACCAGCGCCTCCGTGTCGAGGCGCCGGAGCAGGCGCGAGCCGTCCTCGCCGGCGAGACCCCGCGCCAGGCCCGCGAGGGAGCGGAGGATGGCCGGGTCGAGCACGGCGGCGAGGAGATCGCCGCCGGCCTGGCCGAGCTCCGCGGTGGGCACGTCGCCGGTCTTCTCGCGGACGACGTCGAGCATCTCCTCGAGGAGCTCGGGGCCGGCGGCGCCGACGTGGGCGAGGTACTCGAGCTTCGGGAGCAGGACGAGGAGGTTGCCGAGGGCGTCGAGGGTCTCGGGCTCGGCGAGGCGGAGCATCACCTCCTCGAGGCCCTCCTCGACGGCCTCGCCGTGCACCTCTCCGACGCGACCGAAGGCCCGGCTCGCGGCGCCGAGGGCCGGAGCGAGGGGCGGGATGGCCTGGACCACGCCGCGAAGGGCGCGCTGGGCATGGGGCTCCGAGAGCGCCGTGAGCGTCTCCGTGGCGTCCGTGATCCTGCGCTGGAGATCGGCCGAGTCGCCGGTGCGCTCCTTCAGGACGTCGAGGGCTTCCTCGAGGAGCTCGGGGCCGGCGGCGAGGGCGTGCACCGCGTACTCGAGCTTCGGCGCCAGGGCGACGATGCGTGCGAGCGAGTCGAGGGCCTCGGCCTCGCCCACGCGGACGATCGTCTCGGCGATGCGCTCGCGGAACGCGGCCTCTCCCTCGTGGCGGACGAGCGCCTCGAGGCCCTGCGCGAGGCCATCGGCGGCGGGCGTGAGGTGCGGCGCGGCGTGCGCGATGCGCTCGACGCTGCGGAGCGTGAGGGGCTGGGAGAGCACCATCAGCGCGCGCTGCCCAGCCTGGAGCCGCGCGCGCCCGCCGTCGTCCATGCCCTGCTTCTTCGCCCACTCGTCGAGGTTCTGCGTGAGCTCCTCGAGGAGCTCGGGGCCGGCGGCGAGCGCGTGAACCGCGTACTCGAGCTGCGGGGCCACCTCGGCGAGGCGGGTGATGGCGCCAAGGGTCTCGGGGTCGCCGAGGCGGACCAGGGTTTCGGTCAGGCGGGTGCGGACTGGACCCTCACCCTCCACCGAGGAGAGCTGCTGGGAGGCCTGCAGCGCCGCCAGCTCGAAGAGCGAGTGGCCGTTGCCGTTGCCGTTCGCGTGGCCGTTGCCGTGCCCGTTCGAATGGCCGTTGCCGTTGGCGCTCCCGTTGCCGTTCGAGTGGCCGTTGGAGTGACCGTTCCCGTTCGGGCGCGCCGTGCCGTTCGGGGCGCTCAGGCGGACGCTGAGAAGGGCTTCGACGCGCTGGAGCGATCGCTCCACCCGGTCGAGGCGCTCGGAAAGGCGCTCATCCACTGTTCCCATGTCGATACCCCTGGGTCGTTACCCCGAGCCGTGGGCGACCACCCGAGCCGCCGTCACCATCAAGCTACCCTACTTCGGGGATATCGGAAAGAGCGAATCGGGAAAAAGGTTCCGTCGAAGAGTTAGACCGTAGCTCGACAGCCATACACTAGCCTTCGACATTTCCGAGGATTACCGCTCACTCCACTACCCACGAACGCGGACCAGTGAGTTCTCGGCACGGACCGGTCCAGTGCGAGGGAGGGCGCGGAGATTCCCTTTCAGGGAGGTGTCAGGCGCCGGCGAAGTCGCGGTCGAAGAGGCGCACGCGGCGCAGGAGGAGATCGACCAGGAAGAGCGCGAGGGCGAGGAAGAGGAGGAGAGGCCAGAGCTCCTCGTGGGCCCGGACGCTCTCGCCGTCCGGGTCCGCCGCCTCGGCCGGCGTGGGATCGACGCGGCCCCCGGTGGCCTCGGCCACCCTCCCCAGCAGGGCCTCGTCGGGCTCGAGGCGGGCGTACTCGGCGGGGTAGGGGTTGGCGAGCTGCGCCGCGCTCTCCGCGACGAGGCGTCCGTCCCGGCGGTGCTCCGCGGTGAGCACGAAGGAGCCGAAGGCCTCGAGCGGGAAGCGCGCCTCATAGCGGCCCGGGGCGACCTGGCGTAGCGGGAGGCTGCGACGGCGGCGCAGCTGCGGATCGTCTTCGTCCGCGCGCGCCCGGCGCGCGCCCATGGGGCCCTCGAAGCGGAGCGTGGACTGGAGATCGTTGAGGAAGCGATCGCCGTCGTCGATCGCGTCCACCACGACGCGTACCTCGTCCCCGATCTTCTCGGCCCGCATGTCGAGGCGCTGGCGCCGGCGCTGGCGCATGTGCTCGCGGACGAGCTGGGCCCAGAAGCGGCTGAAGCCTCGCCAGCGAACCCACTCGACGGCCCAGCGGTTCTTCACGTCGCTGGTCCAGGCGAGGGACCAGCCGAGCCCGACGCGCCAGCGCGCGAGGATCGGCTCGCCGAGATCCGATCGGAGCACGAGCTGCGCGGGCCGGGGCTTCATGCGCGTCGCGACGTAGCCGTGGAGATAGGGCGCGCCCTCGACGTTCGTCCCCCGGAGGAAGTCGGCGCGCTCGGTGACGATGGGCTGGAAGTACTCCTCGACGGCCGAGGAACGCGCCACGGTCGTGGTCTCGCGCATGAAGATGCGCGGCACGTTGTGCGGGTCGTTCGTCAGGTAGCTCCGGCCGCCGCCGAGGCTCGCCACCGACTGGAGGAGCGCCCGGTTCACGTCTGCGCCGAGGCCGATGGTGCTCACGGTCATGCCCTCGGCGCGCATCACCTGGGTGAGCTCGGTGATGCCGCGCTCGGGCGCCTGCCCGTCCGTGAGCAGGATGACGTGCTTCACGCGCGCCCGGGTGACCGAGAGGTCCTGGTAGGCCATGTCGAGCGCCGGGAAGATCTGCGTGCCGCCACGGGCCGCGAGGCGCCCGATGTCCCGGAGGATGCGGGTTCGGTTCCGGGCGCTCTGCATGCGCACGATGCGCTCGGGCCGGCTGTCGAAGCCGATCACCGAGATGTAATCGTCCGGGCCGAGGAGCTCGGCGGTCGCCTTCGCGGCCTCCTTGGCGAGCTCGATCTTCTGCCCGTTCATCGAGCCGGAGCGGTCGATGACCAGCGCCAGGGCCAGCGTCGGCTGATCCCTGCGGCGCTCCGAGTCCATGCGCACGGGGAGCACGCGCTCGAGCGTCGTGCCCTGCCAGCCGCCGAGCCCGAAGCCGCCTTCGCCGCCGGCCATCAAGAAGCCGCCGCCGACGTCGCGCACGTAGCGCTCGAGGAGCGCCTGCTGGCCGAGGCTCACCTGGTCGGCCGGGACGTCGCTGAGGATCACGAAGTCGTAGCGCTCGAGCTCGCGAAGGCCGGTCGGGAGGGCCCGGGGCCCGCGCACGTCGACGTCGTAGTCGCCGGCGCTGAGCGCCCGGGCCAGGTAGGTCCCGCGTCCTCGGGCCCCCTCGACGTAGAGCACCCGGGGCTTGCCCGGGACGACGACGGTGGTCTCGTACTCGTTGTTGGCCTCGAAGCGGTCGCCGGCGCCTTCCGCTGGTGTGAGCGTGGCCCGGTAGGTGACGGGTCCTGCGACGCGCACGATGCTCCGGAGCTCGACCTCGCTCTCGCCGGCCGGAAGCTCGAGGTCGCGGAGACCGCCGAGGCCGTTGAGGGTCTCCCCCTGATAGAGGCGGAGCCGCGCCTGCCCCGCGCGGGACGCGAAGACGCGCGCGCGAACGGGGAAGGGCTCGCCGACCTGGATGCGCTCGGGGAGGTCGAGGCCCCGGAGCGCCACCTCCGGGGGGGCGGCAAGGCGAGAGGGGGCGACGTGCACCCGCACGCCGAAGCCCGCGGCGCGCCCGGCTTCGGCGAGCACGTCGCCGGCGGTCTGCGCGCCATCGCTCACGAGCACGACGCGGCGGAGGTGGCCGGCGGGGAAGAGACCGTAGGCGAGCTGGAGGGCGGCCTCGAGGTTCGACCCGCGGCCCGCGTCGGGATCGTCCTCCGCGCCATGGCGCGCGACGGCCGGCGGCCCCTCGCCCTCGGTCGGCGGCGGCACCCGGCGGGCGTCGCGCGCGAAGGTGAGGAGCTGGAGGTCGTCGTCGTCCTCGCGTGCGTCCCAGGCCTCGGCGACGCGCGCGCGGGCGGCGTCGAGGGCCTCGTCGGTGAGCGAGTCGCTCACGTCGACCAGGTAGATCGTCGAGACGCGCGTCGCGTCCGTCGTCCGCGCGAGGCGCGCGAGGGCGAAGGCGAGGGCGATCGCGAGCAGGCTCCGCACCACGACGCCGAGGGCGCGCTGCGCGGCGGGCAGATCGGCGAGCGAGCGCGTCGCCACCCACGCGAAGAAGGGAACGACGGCGGCGGCCGCGATCCAGCGCGGCGCGAGGAGCTCGTAGTCCTCTCCCCCGAGGGAGAAGGCGACGCCGTCCCGCACGAGGTGCAGGAGGCCCGCCGCGAGCGCCACGCTCGCG
>JBCDGX010000386.1:0-6074 GCA_038750805.1 Myxococcota bacterium | reverse complement strand
TCGGTCTCCACGGTGTCGCAGAGCGAGTCGTTCACGAGCGAGGCGCGCAGGACGAGCGGGGCGTCCGGGTCGAGGGGCGCGCCGGCCAAGCGCACGGGAAGCACGAGCTCCTGCGAGGCGCCCGGCGCCAGCGGCGCCAGCTCCACCTCGCCGGACCCGCTCTCGCCCGCCGCCGGGTCGAAGACGAGGTCGAGGGCCGGGTCCGAGACCTCCACGTGAAGGCGCGCCGCCGTGAGCGGGACGGGCCCGAAGTTGCGGAAGCGGACGTGGAGCTCGGCGTCCTCGCCCACGTCGAGGAACTCGTCGGCGTCGCAGCGCGTGCCCGGCCCCGTGAGCGTGAGCGCGAGCTCCTCGATGCGCGCCGTCGGCGAGACCTCGAAGTCCTCGACGATGCCCTCGTGCGTCGTGCTGAAGCGCGCCGGGCTGACCGCGCAGGTGCCCGCGCCGCGACCGGCGAAGGCCCGGGCGATGCGGAGCGCGTCCTCGACGTCGGCCTCGAGCGCGGCGAGGAGGATGCCGTCGCGCTGCTCCGTGTAGGTCGGGTTCTCCGGCGCGAGCTGCATGCCCGTGACCACGTAGGCCATCATGCGCCGCTTGGCCTCGGCGAAGTCGTAGGGCGCCATGGGCTCGCGGGAGCGGTCCACGAGGGCCCAGGTCGCGTCGAACATCATCGACGCCCAGATCTCGCCCGAGTTGTGCACCTGCGCGTTGTTCGCCGAGCCGGAGCCGACGGGGTGCTCGGTCGGGAGCGCCTCACCCTGACCGATGTGGCGGAAGCTCATCGCGTTGAAGGTCGGGCTCGTCGAGTAGGGAACGCGGCGCACACCGAAGTAGATCGGCTCCCGGCCGCTGAGCGCGAAGCTCCCCGCCGGATAGGGCTCGTCCCGCACGTCCGCCGGGTTGAGGAACGCGAGGAGCGCCATGAAATCGCCCCAGCCCTCGCCCATGCCGCCGCACTGGTTGTTGCCGCAGCGGACCAGCCGGTTGTGGATGTAGTGGCCCCACTCGTGGGCGATGATCTGATTGTCGAGGGAGCCGGAAAGGTTGCTCACGGCGGAGCGGAGCATGCGCACCGTGTCGCCCTCGGCGTCGACGAGGCGCGTCCCGTCGGCCTGCGTGACCATGGTGGCGGGCGTGACCTGCGCCGGGTCCTCCTCGCCGCCGAGGCGCACCGGGCCTCCCGCGCGGTTGTTGAAGATGATGACGCCGACGGCGCCGCGCTCCTGGGCGCGGAGCACCTTGTCGTCGAAGTTGCAGCCCCCGCGCTCGATCAGGGCGATGGTGCCCGTGAGGTCGTTGTCGATGGGCGAGCAGGCGTCACGCGTGTTGCCGTCGCCGTCGTTCACCACGCGGGTCGCAGCGCTCACGTCGTAGGCCTGCGGCCCGAAGGCCGAGGCGCTCGAGGCGAGGCGCGCGCCCGCGAGCTCGACGAAGGTCGACGAGTCGTCCCAGAGGAACATCTGCATGCGCGGCGAGCGGCCGTCCGCGGGCGTCGCCATGTTGGCGTTGTTGCGTCCGCCAGCGTCGAGGCCCTCGGCGCGAATGCGGTCGCCTTCGGCGCCGCCCCGACCGTAGTTGTCCTGCTGGGCGTTGCCCGCCTCCTCGTCGAAGCCGACGTCGTAGAAGGCGTCGTGAAGCCAGTTGATGACGTAGAAGAGGTTCGTGACGGCGGCCTGGGCTTGCGTGTCGCCGTCCGTCGGATCGAGGTCCGGGTCGTAGACGTGGCCGAAGACGCCCGGCTGCGTCACGGCTGCCCGAAGGTCGCCTTCGTTGAAGCCGCTCGGCGCCGTGCGATCCGCGTAGGCGTCGACGTTGTTGCCCGTCGTCTCCGTCGCGCCGTCCGGGAGCCAGGGGTCCGGCTCGCCGTCCGGGTTCGTGTTCAGCCCTTCGACGAGGAAGGGCGTCTGCGCCGCGAAGGGCGGGCGCGGCGCATCCACCATGGGCGGGTCGAGGGGCGTGAGGTCCCCGTAGCCTCCGTCGAAGGGCTGCCCGTCGGGTTGACCGAAGACGAGGTAGCTGAAGGTCTCCGCCTGCGTGAGCGAACGGCGAAGGAGCGGCGCGCCGTCCTCGGCCGAGACGATGGCGGCTACGAGCTCCGAGCTGCCCTGCCCGTCGAGGATCCAGAGCTCGACGTAGTAGGCCGGGACCATGCGCCGCGGGAGCGGGTAGAGCACCGGGCGGCTGCGCACGGGGCTTTCCAGGGCGTAGCCCCGACCCGCCGGGGCGAGCGCGAAGTCGCGGTAGCCGTCCAGGCGCTGGCGACCGGCCTGCACCGCGCCCCGCACGACCGGACCGCCGAAGTGATCGGCGAGCGCGTGCGCGATGGCCTCGCGCTCGCTCAGGGCGAAGCGCGGACGCGAGGTGGGCACGGCGCCGTGGAGGGCGCCGCCCGCGCCGACGAGATCCCCGGCGTGGCCCAGGAGCATCGCGAGGCGCGCGCCGTGCACGGGGAGGCCGTAGGCGCGCTGCTCGAAGACGACGAGGTGGCCTCCGCCGAGCGTCTCCCGGGCCAGGCGAACGCGGGCGGTGTCGAGGGCACGCGGGCCGAGGCCGTAGCTCGGGGCCAGGACCTCGAGCAGGTCCCCCGCGCGCGCCTCGGCGCTCCACGGGCCGAAGGCCGGCGGGAGCGCGGCGGTCTCGGAGCCCCGAAGCAGCGTCGGCACGCCGCGCCGCGCATCGCGCGAAAGCACCTGCACGCCCGCCGGTGCCGCGAGCATCTCACCGCGCTGGAGCGGTGCCTCGGCGTAGGCGTCGAAGGCGGGCGCGAGCCGCTGGGCGGCGGCAGGGAGGGCGAGGAAGACCGCGAGGCTCGCCGCGAGGGCGGGCGCGGCCCCTCGCCGCCCGAGGGGATGACAGCGCATATCTCCGGGAGCTTAGGTCAGCCGGACCCCCGAGAGCATTGCGTTTTCCGTCATGACCCGTTCCCCCGAGCTGGAACGACGGCCGCGTAACGCCGCGTTCAGCGCCGACGGCGCCGTCGCCAATCGAGGACGACGAGGAAACCGAAGGCGATCGCCTGAGGGCCTGCCGCCGCGCCGAGCGGCCCGGTGACGTGGCAGCCGCAGCCGGACGCTTCGGGCGCGTCCCCCATGTCCGCGGCGAGCACCATGTCCGTGCCCAGGTCGACGCCGCCGTCGACGCCGGCGTCGGGCCGCCCGAGATCCGGGATGCCCATGTCGACGGGCGGCGGCGGGGCCGCGAGCACGGTCACCGTCGTGTCCGCGGTCGCGCTTCGCGTCCCGTCGCTCACGGTGAGGCGGAAGCCGTAGGTCGTCGGCTCCTCGACGTCGGGCGCCAGGAACCCGACCCGGGCCGCGTCCGTCGCGTCCAGCGCGGGCCCCTCCGCGTCACGGGCGGACCACGAGAAGCTCAGCGCGTCCCCGTCGGGGTCCATGCTGCCGCCGCCGTCGAGGATCACGGCCTCCCCGGAGAAGACGGTCTGCGGGGGTCCGGCATCGACGCTCGGCGCGCCGCCGCAATCGCTCGTATCGGCGACGTAGGTGGGGAAGACCGGCGCGTCGACGCCGCTGAAGGCGAGGTCGTCGATCTCCCAGCCCGACGCTCCGGTCGCACGGTCCGTCCCGACGCGAAAGCGGAACTGCACCGTGTCTCCGGCGAGGAGGGTCCCGAAGTCGAGCTCGACGGCGTCGGCTTCCGGGTACGACGCGTTCTGGCCGCTGAAGGCGCGCCGGTTCGAGAGCGGGTTGCCGGCGCGGTTCGAGAGGGAGCCGTCATAGCCGGGCTCGAAGACGCCGGGGATCTCGATGTCGGTCCAGATCTCACCGCCGTCGCGGGTGATCTCGATGACGCCGCCGTCCCAGAAGGTGTCGTCCGAGAGCTCGAAGTCGTAGCGATGCGCGAAGCGGAAGACGAAGTCCTCGGTCTCGGAGACGCGTACCGGGGGCAGCACCACCGCCGTGTCGGTGATCGTCGGCGCGTTCACGGCCCGGAGCAGCGTGTCTGCGGGATCCGTCGCGCTGGGCACCACGGCCCACACGCCGCGGGTGCGGCCGTCGAGGCTGGTCTCCTCGAACCAGGGTGGGCGAATATCGAAGGCCTCTTCCGCCGAGCGCGTGCCGATGTCGGCGTCGATGGTGACCGAGAGCGTGGTCGGTGCCGCGTCGCAGAGCGACTCGTCGGGGAGCGAGGCGCGAATCTCGAGCGGGGCGCCCGACTCCAGCGGGGGCGCCACGAGACGCACGGGGAGCACGAGCTCGCGGGACTCGCCGGGCATGAGCGGCGCCAGGGCGACCTCTCCGGCCAGCATCATGCGCGCGCTCGGATCGAAGCTCAGCTCGAGAGCGGCGTCCGAGACCTCGACGAGGAGCGTCGAGGCGTCGAGGGGGAGCGGCCCGAAGTTCCGGAGGCGCACGTGGAGCTCGGCGTCCTCACCCACGTCGAGCACCCCGTCGCCATCGCAGCGGGTCCCCGGCGCGTCGAGGCTGAGCTCGAGCCCCTCGATGCGCACGTTCGGTGAGACCTCGAAGTCCTCGACGATGCCCGCGTGGTCCGTGCTGAAGCGCTCGGGGCTGAGGGCGCAGGTGCCCGCGCCGCGGCCGGCGAAGGCCTCGGCGATGGCGAGCGCGTCCTCGACGTCGCTCGCGAGGGCCGCGAGCACGATGCCGTCCCGCTGCTCGGTGTAGGTCGGGTTCTCCGGCGCGAGCTGCATGCCCGCGACCACGTAGGCCATCATGCGCCGCTTGGCCCCGGCGAAGTCGTAGGGCGGGGTGGGCTCGCGGGAGCGGTCGATGAGGGCCCAGGTCGCGTCGAACATCATCGACGCCCAGATCTCGCCCGAGTTGTGCACCTGCGCGTTGTTGTTCGGACCCGAGCCCAGGGGGTGCTCCGTCGGGAGCTCCGCGCCCTGTCCGATGTGCCGAAAGCTCAGGGCGTTGAAGTCCGGGCTCGTCGAGTAGGGCACCCGCCGGACGCCGTAGTAGACGGGGTCCCGGCCGCTCTTCGAGAAGCTCCCCGCCGGGTAAGGCGCGTCGCGCAGGTCGTCCTCGTTGAGGAACGAGAGGATGGCGAGGAAGTCCCCCCAGCCCTCGCCCATGCCGCCGCACTGGTTGTTGCCGCAGCGGACCAGCCGGTTGTGGATGTAGTGGCCCCACTCGTGGGCGATGACCTGATTGTCGAGGGAGCCCGCGAGGCTGCTGATGGGCGAGACGAGCATGCGCACCTCGTCGCCCTCGGCGTCCATGAGGCGTCGACCGTTGCCCCGGCTGACCATCGTCGTCGGGATGGTGATGCCGGCGTCTTCCTCGCCGCCGACGAAGGTCGGCCCGCCGCCCCGGTTGTTCCGGAGGATGACGCCCACGGCGCCCCGGTCCTGGGCAAAGCGGATCTTGTCGATGAGCGCGCACTGCCCGCGGTCGATGAGGGCGATGGTGTCCGTGAGGTCGTTGGCGATGGGCGAGCAGCCGTCGCGCGTGTTGTCTTCGCCGTCGTCGACGATGCGCGTGGGGGCGCTCAGGTCGTAGCTGAGCGGGCCGTAGTTCGACGAGCTGATGCCGTAGCGGGCCTCGCCGTGCTCCACGACGCGCGTGCCGATGTCCCAGAGGAACATCTGCATGCGCGGCGACTGGCCGTCCGCCGGCGTGGCCATGTTGGCGTTGTTCCGACCGCCGACGTCGAGCCCCTCGGCGAACATGCGGTCGCCGGCGAAGCCTCCACGGCCGAAGTTCTCCGACTGCGCGTTCCCCGCGGCCTCGTCGAAGCCCACGTCGTAGTAGACGTCGTGCAGCCAGTTGATGACGTAGAAGAGGTTGATGATCGCGGCCTGGGCCTGCGTGTCGCCGTCGAAGGGGTCGCGCTCGGGGTCGTAGACGTGGCCGAAGACGTTCGGCTGGGTGACCTGCGGGCGGAGGTCGCCGGCGCTGAAGCCGGTCGGCAGCGCGCGGTCGGCGTAGGCGTCGACGTTGTTGCCCCGGGTCTCGGCGGATCCGTCGGGCAGCCAGGCGTCGGGCTCGCCGTCCGGGTTCGTGTTCAGGCCCTCGACGAGCTGCGTCGACTGCAGCGTGAAGGGGGGCACGGGCGCGTCGACCGCGGCCGGGTCGAGGGGCGTGAGGTCGCCG
>JBCDGX010000385.1:0-6076 GCA_038750805.1 Myxococcota bacterium | reverse complement strand
GGTCGAGCGCATGCTCATGCCCGACGCGACGGCGACGCTGGCCTTCATGATCGACCGCTGCACGCGCGTGGTGCGCGATCTGGTGGTCTACCCGGACAAGCTCCGGGCCAACCTCGACCGAGCCGGCGGCCTCTGGGCCAGCGAGGGTGTGCTCCTCGCCCTCGTGGGCACGGGCCTCGGCCGGCAGGACGCCTACGTGCTCGTGCAGCGAAACGCCATGAAGGCCTTTCACGGCGAAGGCGACTTCAAGGCGTTGCTTCAGGCCGACGCGGACATCACGGCGCGGCTCACGCCCGAGTCCCTCGAGGCGCACTTCGACTTGGGCCACGCCCTGGCGCACGTGGACGCCATCCTCGACCGCACCTTCGCCTACGTGGACGAAGTGAAGGGTGCCGCCTCATGAGCGTCGCCGACGACGTGCTCCGCGCGGGCCTGGAGCGCACGCTGGACGGCACGGACCTGACGATCCCCGGAGCCACGAAATACGAGGGCAAGGTGCGGGACAACTACACGCGGGAGGGCGAGCGCTTCCTCGTGACGACGGACCGCATCAGCGCCTTCGACCGCGTGCTCGGTACGCTCCCCTACAAGGGTCAGGTGCTCAACGCGCTGGCCGTGTGGTGGTTCGAGGAGACCAAGGACGTCGCGCCGAACCATGTGCTCCGGGTGCCCGACCCCAACGTGATCGTGGGCGTCGAGTGCGAGCCGCTCCCCGTCGAGATGGTGATGCGCGCCTACCTCACCGGCGTGACCAGCACGAGCATCTGGACGCACTACGCCAAGGGGGAGCGCGTCTTCTGCGGCCACCGTTTGCCCGATGGGCTCCAGAAACACGCGAAGCTCGAGGCGCCGATCCTCACGCCGAGCACGAAGGCCCAGAAGGGCGACCACGACGTGAGCGCGAGCCGCGAGGAGATCCTGGCCATGGGCCAGATGAGCGCCCGGGACTTCGACGCCGCGGCCGAGATCGCCGAGGCTCTCTTCGCCCACGGCCAGCGCGTCTGCGCCGAGCGGGGCCTCCTGCTCGTCGACACGAAGTACGAGCTCGGCAAGACGAAGGACGGCACCATCGTCGTCATCGACGAGATTCACACGCCGGACTCGAGCCGCTACTGGTACGCGGAGAGCTACGGGGCGCGCTTCGAGGCCGGCGAGGACCCCGAGTCCTTCGACAAGGAGTACGTGCGCCGCTGGCTGAAGAGCGTCGGCTACGGCGGCGATGGCCCCCCGCCCACGATCCCCGACGACGTCCGCGTGGAGGCGTCCCGGCGCTACATCGAGGCCTGCGACCAGATCCGCGGCGAGGCCTTCGTGCCGAACACCGAGGACCCGCTCCCCCGGCTCCGGAAGAACCTGGGCATCGCGGGCTGAGAGCCCGCGGGGCGCTTCCGTCGCCGCCCTCATTGACCTCGCCCCCGGGGCGCCGCAGGCTCCGCGGCCATGAAGGCTCGGGTCTACGTCACGCTCAAGGAAGAGGTCCTCGACCCCCAGGGCGACGCCGTCCGCCGCTCCCTCGGGAGCCTCGGCTTCGAGGGCATCGGCCGGGTCCGCGTGGGGAAGCTCGTCGAGATCGACCTGAGCGGCGTGGACCGCGCGGCGGCCGAGGGCGAGCTCCAGGCGATGTGCGAGAAGCTCCTCGTGAACCCGGTCATCGAAGACTTCCGCTTCGAGCTGGAGGGCTGAGCGCCGCGGCTCAGGCGGCGGCGGAGCTCCCCGCCCAGCGCTGCACGACGGCGTCGAGGGCCTCGGGCCGGAGCGGCTTCGAGAGGAAGTCGTTCATGCCGGCCAGAAAGCAGCGCTCGCGCTCCGCGGCCATGGCGGACGCCGTGAGCGCTACGATGGGGACCGTCGCCGCCCGGCCGCCCAGGGCACGGATGCGCCGCGTGGCCTCGAGGCCGTCCATCACGGGCATCTGACAGTCCATGAGCACGAGGTCGTAGGAGGCGTCTTCGGCGATGCGGGCCAGGGCCGCCGCGCCGTCCTCCGCGATCTCCACCTCGGCCCCGAGCCGGGCGAGGAAGCGCGCAGCCACGAGGCGATTGACCGGGTTGTCCTCGACGAGGAGCACCCGGGGCACGGCGGGCGGCGACGACGCCGCGCGGGTCAAAACAGCCGCGACGCCGGAGGTCTCGGCATCCTCCGCGGGGGCCTCGCCGACCAGCTCGCCGAGCGCCGCCGCGAACCGCGCGTGGCGCACGGGCTTGGTGAGCCGAGCGTCGAAGCCCGCGTCGGCGTCGCGTCCCAGGGACGCCATCAGCAGGGCGGCGGGCCGCGGGTCCGCGGCTTCGAGGAGCGAGGCCAGCGCCTCGGACGCGGCGAGGCCATCGTCCACGAGCCACACGTCGACGCCCTCCGCCCGGGCCCGGGCTTCCTCGAGGGAGGCGGCGAAGCGCACCTTACCACCCCAGGCCCGAAGCACGCGGCCCAGGCCCTCGCGACGAAGGCCTTCCGGGTCGACGACGAGGAGCGTGACGCCCGCAAGCTCCGCGGCCGGGCGCGGCGTGGCGTCCGGGTCCTCCGGGAGGAGCACGTCGAGGGTGAAGGTGGTGCCGACACCCTCCACGCTCTTCACCCCGACCTCCCCGTCCATCTGCGCGACGAGGTGCCGCGCGATGGAGAGGCCCAGCCCCGTACCGCCGGCCACGCGCGTGTTCGACCCGTCGACCTGGACGAAGGGCTCGAAGAGCTGCTGCTGCCCCTCCGGGCTGATGCCCGGCCCCGTGTCGCGTACGGAGAAGCGGAGGCGGTGGCGGCCGGAGGCCTCGCCGCGCACGCGGAGGGCCAGGACCACCGTACCCTCCGGCGTGAACTTCACGGCGTTGCTCATGAGGTTCGAGAGCACCTGGCGGAGCCGCCCACCGTCGCCCACGAGGCGGGCGGGGATCGCCGGATCGACCTGAACGACGAGCGCCAGCCCCTTGGCCTGGGCGCGCCCGGCGAAGACCTCGGCGACGTCCTCGACCAGCTCCACGGGGTCGAAAGGCTGGCGGTCGAGCTCGAGCTTGCCGGCCTCGAGCTTCGAGAAGTCGAGGATGTCGTCGACGACGCGGAGCAGCGCCTCGCCGGAGCGATGCGCGGTCTCCGCGAGGAGACGCTGGTCGCCGTCGAGGGCGCCGTCGAGGAGGAGCCGCGTCACCCCGAGCACGCCGTTCAGGGGCGTTCGCACCTCATGGCTGACGTTGGCGACGAAGCGTTCCCGCAGCCTCACCGCCTCGCGTTCTCGCCGGAGCGCCTCCGCGAGCTCGCTCGCGCGCTGCTCTTCGTCGTGCGCGAAGCTCTCCGCCCGGCGCCGTGCCTCGCGTAGCTTCTCCGCGCTCCGCTCGGCGGCCGAGAGCGCCGGCGCGATGACGAAGCGCGCTTGGAGCAAGAGGAGAAGCCCGCAGCCCATCCCGAAGGCCAGGCCCGCGACCCGCGTGGCGAGGCGCTCCCGGTCCTGGGCCTCGGCGAGGGACGCGACGGCGGCGTCCTGATGCTGGATGAAGCTCTCCGTCGCCCACGCGATGCGCTCGAAGGCGCCATCGCGGTCACACGCGGGGCGCGTGAGGCAGCGGGCGGCCTCTTCCGCCGCGAGGAGGTGGGTGTTCGCCGCCCGCAGCTCGGAGCGCACGGGCTCGGGCAGGCCGCGCTCGGGTCGCAAGAGCGCGCGCTGCTCCATGGACCAGCGCCGCGCGGAGGCGACGAGCGAGGCCGCCGATCGCTCCCCGCTCCGCACGCGGAGGGCGTCCCGCGCGAAGCCCGCGCTCCGCATGCGCTGCCGCCCCGTCCGGTTGATGTCGACGGCGTGGTCCGCGATCGAGGACCCCCATGCGTCCAGGGCGAAGAGCCCCACGCAACCGAGCACGATGAGCGCCGCGACGGATCGGTGGTGAAGTCGGCGAAGCCGTGTGATCCCCCCGGACACGCCGAGGGATAACGACCTCTCCGGCCCAACCTTGAGGCGCCGGGCTCAGGCCGCCGGCGTCGCGAGCGTCCCGCCTTCGTAGAGGGCGGCGATCGAGCTTGCGTGGCGCTCGACGATGGTGGGCCGGCGGAGCTTCATGGAGGGCGTGAGCTCGCCCGCCTCCACGCTGAGCTCGGCCTCGAGAACGTGGACCTTCTTGATGGTCTGGAAGCGCGCCACCCGCGCGTTGCAGCGCTCCTCGACGTTGCGCATCACGTAGGCGTGGACCTTCGGGTCCCGGGCCATCTCGGCCATGCTCGCGCGCGCGGTGGCCGCCCCCTCGGCGAGAGCGTCGAGGTTCTCCGGGTCGAGGGCGATGAGCGCCGCGAGGTAGGGCTGCCGGTCACCGACCACGACGACCTGGCCCACGCCGGGCGTGCCGAGCACGTACTGCTCGAGCTCGACGGGCGCGACGTTCTTGCCGCCGGCGGTGATGAGCAGCTCCTTCAGCCGCCCGGTGATCTTGAGGTTCCCCTGCGCGTCGAAGGCGCCCTGGTCCCCGGTGCGAAGCCAGCCGTCCTCGGTGTAGAGGCCCTCGGTCTTCTCGGGCATGCCCCGGTAGCGCGTACGGCAGTTGCGCCCGCGGAGCTGGATCTCGTTCTCCTCGCCGAGGCGCACCTCGACGCCGTCGAAGGGCTTGCCGACGGTGCCGAAGGCGGGCTCGAGCGGATCGGAGATGGTGGCCGCGCCGCTCGTCTCGGTCATGCCGTAGGCGTCGAGGATGGGGATGCCCAGGCTGGCGAAGAACTCCTGGGTCGCCGGCGCCATCGGCGCCGAGCCGGTGATGGCGACCTCGAGGCGGTCGAGGCCGAGGGCGGTCTTGATCTTGTCGACGACGAGGCTCCGGGCGATGCGGCGCCCGAGGGGCATCACGGCGTCGGCCGTGACCTTCCGCCCGACCTGCGTGTGGAAGCCGTCGAGCTCGGTGCGGAGCGCCCAGGCCGCGAGCTTCGCCTTCGGGCCCGTCGCCTCCCCGAGGCGGCTCCGGAGCGCGGCCTCGAACTTCTCCCAGACGCGCGGCACGCCGAGGAAGACCGTCGGGCGCACTTCGACGAGGAAGTCCTTGATCTGCGTGATCTCGGGGCAGAAATAGACCTGCCCACCGGTCACGAGGTGGAGCACGTTGGTCAGCAGCTGCTCGGCCTGATGGCTGAGCGGGAGGTAGCTGACCATGTGGTACTCGGCGCGGCCGTCGACGAGCTGCGGCGCCACCTTGGTCACGGCGCGCCCGATGACGAGCTGACCGCCGTGGTCGATCTCCACGCCCTTGGGCACGCCCGTGGTGCCGGACGTGTAGATCATCAGGCAGGTCTCGTCGTCCGTCAGCGCCGCGAAGCGCGCGTCGAGCTCCGCGTCGTCCTGGTCGTGGCCGAGGTCCAGGAGCTGCGGGAGCGCGATCAACCGCGGCTCGTCGTGCGCGAGGGGCCCGAAGCTCAGGATGTGCGCGAGGCGCGGAAGGAGCCCCTCGGCCTCCGCCGCGAGGAGCTTCTCGAGGAACGCGACGTCGCCCACCACCGCGATGCGCGCCTCGGCGTGCCCGACGATGTAGGCCGCCTGGGCCTTCGTCGCGTTGCCGTAGATCGGCGCCGGCACGCCCCGGGCGAGCTGGATACCCGCCTGGAACTGCACCCACTCGGGGCAGTTGGGCCCGGCCATGGCCACGCTCCCGCCGACCTCGTGGCCGAGGTGGATGAGCGCCTTCGCGATGGCGCGCGCGTTCCGGTGGTACTCGCTCCAGCTCAGCGCGTACCAGCGACCGTCGCGCTTGCCGTGAATCGCCGGCTGGGCCGGGCGCGTGGTCGCCCAATGCGCGAGGCGATGGACCAGCGTCGGGAGCTCTTCGGACGCCGGGGCGTCGTGCGGGGCAGCCATGGGGCCTGCTTAACACGCGCGTGGCGATCGGTCTCTCTTGCGAGGGGCGGCCCGGTCGCGGACGCTGCGCGCGGTGCGAGAGCAGATCGCGAGGCTGCGGGCGGTGCTGCGCCCGGTGCCACGGCGGGACGACCCCCGGCTCCATCGCGCGCTGATGGCGCGGGGCGGGAGCCGAGAGCTCGTGCGCTACCTCGAAGAGCACGGGACGGATTTCGAGGGCGCCTGGTTCGGCTGCCCGCGTTCGTCCTGGCTCGTCGAGCTCGC
>JBCDGX010000384.1:0-6078 GCA_038750805.1 Myxococcota bacterium | reverse complement strand
CGACATCGCCGACAATTCGGCCTGGGAAGCGGCTGTCCAGCCCAACACCAAGGTGTTTTTCTTCGAAACCCCCGCCAACCCGACGCTCGATATAGTGGAGTCGGTGATGGAGCGCTGCAGACCCGACGACGCGACCGAGCGTTGCGGTCACCGGTCGGGCGTCGTCGAGCCGGGCCTGCAATCCGACGGGGAGCTCGATGGCGGCCACGTCGAGCATGGCCAGCAGGGTGGGGGCGCGACCGACGAGGAAACCCGCGCCGCCGACGATGAGGCCGGGACCCGACGGCTCGACGCTGCCCACCACCGAGCCCCAGCGTCGTGGTGGCTCGACGGGAACCTGCGCGACGGCCTCGGGGGGCTCGCGTGGCTCATGCCGCGTACAGCCGCACGCGAAGGCCAGAGCGAGCACGATTCGCCGCACCCACAATGCATATCATTCGCCGAACGGCGCCCGCACGCTGGAGGCGGTGGTGGGCAGGCTCCGGTTGAGGCGATCGGCGTCGAACGGGTCGTGCAGGGGCGCGGTGGCAGGGAGCGTGCCCGGGGGGATTCGAGCCGGGGGCTTGGGCCCGAACGGGTCGCGCAGCCCGCTGCGCTTTCGAGCGGCGGGCGCTGCGGGGGTGGGTGCGGCGGGTGCGGGGGGTGCGGCGGATGACGGGACGCCTACCCGCCGGCGCCGGTCTCGGCTGGCGCCCGGAGACGGCGCTCCTGGCCTCCCGGCGCGCGCTCCCCTTCGTCGAGGTGATCGCCGAGAGCGTACCCGTCCGCGGCCCGCTGCCGGCGCCGCTGCGCGAGCTCGTCGAGGCCGGGGTGCCCGTGGTGCCGCACGGCGTCTCGCTCTCCCTCGGAAGCGGGAGCGCTCCCGATCCCGTCCGCCTCGAGCGCCTCGCCCTCGTGGCCGAGCGCCTGCGCGCGCCGCTCGTCAGCGAGCATGTGGCGTTCGTACGGGGCGCGGGACTCGAGACCGAGCACCTGCTGCCCGTGCCGCATACCCAGGCGGCGCTCGATATCGTCGTCGAGAACGTCCAGCGGGCGCGCGATGCGCTCCCCGTACCGCTCGCGCTCGAGAACATCGCGAGCCTCTTTCGCTGGCCGGAGGACGAGCTCACGCCCGGGGCGTTCCTCGGGCAGCTCCTCCCGCGGAGCGGCGCCGCGCTTCTGCTCGACGTCGCCAACCTCCACGCGGACGCCGTCAACTTCGGCCTCGACGTTCACGCGACGCTCGACGCGCTCCCGCTAGAACGGCTGGCCTACGCGCACATCGCCGGGTCCCAGCGCCGGGACGGGTTTCTCCACGACACGCACGCTCACCCCGTGAGCCCGGGGGCGCTCGAGGTGCTCGCCGCCGTGCGGGCCCGGACGGGCCCGCTGCCCGTGTTGCTCGAGCGGGACGACCGCTTCGGCACCCAGGCTGCCCTCCAGGCGGAGCTCGACCTCGTCGAGCAGGTTGCCACCGAGCCCATGGGTGACGAGGCCGCCACGACGGGGGAGGAGGACCGCCATGTCGCGTGAGCGCGAGGCCCTCCAGGCGCGTCAGGATGCGATGGTGCGGGCGCTGCTCGAGAGCGGACCGCCTCCCGCGGGCGTCGATGCCCGTGCGCTCGACCGCGCGCGCCGGACGCTCGCCGCGAAGCGCCGTTGGGTGGCGGCGCGCCGCCCGGCGTCGCGCCGCGGCTGGGGCCAACGTCTCCTGCGCCGCCTCCGCGCGTTTGCGGATTGAGCGCCCCAGAGTTGCGGTGCCGCCCGGATGCGGCGACGGTGCGCTCCATGCGGGGAGCGATCCTTCGGAGTGTGGCGCTCTGCGCCTTCCTTGTCGGCTGCGGCGACGACGACGCCACGGAGCCTCTGCCGGACGCCGGCACGGACCTTGGCGCCGGGGACCTCGGTGCAGACGCCGGCGACCTCGGGGCCGACGCCGGTCCGGACGGTGGCACGGGCCTGGTCTTCCCGCCGGGCTGCGTGGCCCTCGACATGCCCATCGGCACGGGCACGCCCTCGGCGACGACCGTCGATCACGCCGTCGCGGCCGACCGCTTCGCCTCGGACCTCTCGGCGCCGCATCCGACGAACGCCTGGTGGCAGCCCCTGGTGATCGGCGCCGGGGACCTGCCCATCAACGCCTTCCCCTACATGCTCCAGACCCTCGACGCTGGGCTCTTCATCTCGGATCCGCGGATCACCGAGAGCGCCCGCGTCATCGGCACGGACTTCGTCGTGGACTGGCGCCTCGGCGCCAACGAGCCGCTCCGGGGCCGGCAGGTTCGCGCCTACGACGCGCTCTCGGTGACCATGGGCTGGGCCGGCGACACGGGGGGCATGGACGCGCCGCTCGTGCGGGGCATGCCCTACGCGACCATGCGCTACGCGGGCCTCACGCCGCGGCTCGAGACCCCGAACGCCATCCAGTCCATCAACGGCGAGAGCGCGGCGACGGTCACCGGCGACCGCTTCGAGGTCGACGTCGCCGGCGGCCAGACCTGGGTCGTCTACACCTCCGAGGCCGTCAGCTTCCGGGTCACGCCGAACTCCCTCGTCGGCGTGGGGCCGCTGACGGGATGGGTGCGCGTCGCGCTCGTGCCCGAAGGCACCGACGCGGCCGTCCTCGACGCGAGCGCCGGCGTGGTGCCCACGGGCGGCTCCGTGGTGCTCCGCGGCTGCGGCGACACGGAGCAGGGGGAGATCGACTTCGCGTTCGCGACCGAAGGCGAGGGCGAGCTCCTCACCATGGCGCTCCCGCACCACGCGGGGCTCCTCGGCGACGACGAGACGCGCCCGGCCATCACCCACGACTCGGTGCGCGGCGAGATGTTCGGCGTCCTCGGCGACACCTGGACCATGACGATCCCCCTCGACCCCGGCGAGTTCGACGCACCCCGGGACGTCGCGCCGGATCGCCTCGAGGACGTGCGGAGCGCGCTCCTCGACGAGCAGGGCCTGACGAACCGGGCCACCGATCCCTACTTCGGCGGCAAGCAGGTCGCGGCCATGGGGCGCCTCGCGCTCATCGCCGACGCGCTCGGGGAGGACGAGGTCGCCGCGGCCATCCGCACGCGGCTCGTCACCCAGGTCGGCCCTTGGTTGGCCGGGACCATGGAGCGGCTCCGCTACGACCGCACCTGGGGCGGCATCGTGGCCGAGGGGTCGGAGCGCGACCCCGGCGTCTTCTTCGGCCAGGGCTACTACAACGACCACCACTTCCACTACGGCTACCACCTCTACGCGGCGGCGGCGCTGGGGCGGGCGGACGCGGCATGGCTCGCGGCCAATCGGGAGAACGTCGACGTGCTCGCGCGGGACATCGCGAACCCGAGCGGCGAGGACCCCTTCTTCACGCCCTTCCGGAGCCTCGACTGGTACGTGGGGCACTCGAACGCCTCGGGGCTCTTCGTCTTCCGGCGCAACCAGGAGTCGACCTCGGAGGCGGTCAACGCCTGGTACGCGCTCGCGCTCTGGGCGCGGGTGACCGGGCGGCCGGAGCTCAACCTCCTCGGCCGGCTGATGACCGCGCAGGAGATCCTCGCGGCGCGGACCTACTGGCACATCGAGGAGGGCTCGCCGATCTACGGCGACGGGCCCTTCTCGGAGAACCGCGTGGTCGGGATCCTCTACGACTCGAGTGCCGAGTACACGACCTTCTTCGGGACGAACGTCGAGTTCATCCACGGCATCCAGTACCTGCCCTTCACGCCGGTGACCGAGCGCCTCCTCGACCCGACCTGGATGTCCCAGGCCTACCCGGTCGTGGCCGAAGCCCTGACCCGACCCTCCCCGGTCATCGCCGAGGGCTGGCGCGGCTTCATCGTGATGGCCCGGGCGACCTTCGAGACCGACGAGGCCTGGGACGAGGCGCAGACGCTGACGGCGTATGACGACGGGAACTCGCGGGCGAATACCCTCTGGTGGATCGCCACCCGCCCCTAGGCGCCGCGGGAGAGCCGCCCGCGGCGTTGCTCCTACTCGAGGTCCTCCTGCCAGAGGCGCTTCGCCCGCTTCCTCCTCGAAGTGACCCGCCACGTCATCGTCGTCGCGCCTTGCGGGCGGCTCCCCCGCGGCGCCTAGGCGAGGGTGTGAAAGCCGCCCGCGGCGTTGCTCTTCGCGGGGAGCCTCAGGGAACGGGGGTGAGGTCGTAGTCGCAGGTCGTGCCCGCGGCGACGGCCTGCACCGTGAGGCCGGGGAAGTCGACGCTCACGGTGCCCATGATGTCCATGACCGTGGCGCTGCCGTCGCAGACGCAGGCGGCGTCGAGCGTGCAGGTGGCCGTGAGCGGCGCGCAGGTGAGGTCCACGGAGGTGGCGCTCGTCTGGACGGCGGTGCAGCTGGTGGGCATCACGATCGCGCAGAGCGGCGGGTTCGCCGGGTCCGGCGTGACGTCGTAGGTGCCGCCGACCATGCATCCCGGCCCGGCGTCCGTGTCCATGTCGATGCCGCCGTCGCGTCCCGCGTCCACCCCGAGGTCGGCTGGGCCGAGGTCCCGGTCCACCCCCATCTCGACGCCGCCGTCGCCCGAGCCGAGGTCCGGGCGTCCCGCGTCGATTCCGAGGTCGTCGGCTCCGGCGTCGGGGAGGCCCGCGTCGTCGAAGCCGGCGTCATCGAGGCCGGCGTCCATGCCGCCATCGATCACGACCTGTCCGCCGTCCGCGAGGTCGACCTCGCTGCCGCCCTCGCCCTCGCCGCACGCGCACGCCATCAGAGCGAGCGCTACCCACCAACGCCAAGTCATGGGTCCACGGTAGCGGGCGCGCGTGCGCCGGGCTCGTTCCACCTGGTGCGCGAATCTCAGCGCGCCTCGAAGCGCACGTCCGGCTCCGACGCCGCGTAGTTCGCGTCGAGGTAGTAGTCGTAGGCCGTTTCGCCCCGGAGGTAGCGCCGGAAGAACGCGATGGCGTAGAGGTTCTGGAGCCGCGTCGCCTCGGCGATGGGGAAGGCGTCCTCCGAGCACGTCGCGTCGAAGGGGTCGCGTAGCGCTTCGGCGCCGAGCAGGTCCCAGCGGTCCGGCTCGAAGCCGAGCACCTCGATGAGGTAGTTGGCGATCACGCACACGGTCGCGAAGTGCGTGTGGTTGGCGCCGACGATGTCGACGCGGAAGGCCGCCTCGGCGTTCGTCAGGCCTCGGAAGGCGATGGCGTTGTTTTCGATGGGCACGGCCACGTCCTCCGTGCCGCCGACGAGGAGCACGGGCACGCGGACGCTCGCGAGCTGCGCGTCCGTGAAGCCAGCGTTGGCGCTCGGCCGGTCGTCGCGCTGAAGGTCGCCGTCGATGACCGCGGAGATGGGCGCGATGGCCGTCACGCGCGGGTCCGGAGCGGCGCCGGCCCAGCCCGCCGCGCTCCCCATGGCCGTCATGCCGCCGAAGGAGTGCCCGAGGACGCCGACGCCGCCGGCGTCGAGGATCCCCTCGAGCAGGTCCCCGGCGCGCGCGCTCCGAGCCCGCATGCGGTCGATGACCAGCGAGACGTCCGGGACGCGGTTGCCCGCGGCGGTGTCGAAGTCGTCGGTCGGCGACGATTGCGCGTTCCCCGTGTGCTCGGGCGAGGCCACGACGAAGCCGTGGCTCGCGAGCGCCTCCATCAGCCCCGTCGACTGGAGCGCGATGCCGCCGTAGCCGTGGGAGAAGACGAGGAGCGGGCGCGGCCCTGCGGCCGGCGGCGCGTCCTCCCGCGCGACCTCGGACGTCGGCCCGGCGCCGAAGAGGAGGTCGTAGATGGTGGGCTCCGCCTCGTCGTCCGCGATCGCCGGGTACCAGACCTCGACGCGAAGCGTGCGGTCCTCCCGGCTCGCATCGACCACCTCGAAGGTGGTGTGCCCGACGGCCAGCGCCCCGAGCGCGTCGGCCGCCTCGTCCGGCGGGACCGCCCCGTCGGGCGGGACCGTCTCATCGCCGCAGGCCACGAAGAGGAAAACGAGCGCGAGCGCCTTTCGCATGGCGCCACGCTCGCGGAATTGGGCGACGGAGTCGAGCGCGTCCCGTTTAGCGGAACGCGCCGGTCGGCGGCGGCGCGGCGGCGCGGGCGATGAGGCGGAGGCCGGCCTCGAGGGCGGCGCGCTCGGGCGGACGGGCGAAGCGGATCTCGATCTGCT
>JBCDGX010000383.1:0-6084 GCA_038750805.1 Myxococcota bacterium | reverse complement strand
GACCTCGTCGTCGCGCACGACGAGCACCGAGGGCTCCGGCGCCCGGCCGCGCACGACGAGCGCATCATAGCCCGCCTTGCGGAGCTGGATGGCGACGCTCCCGCCCGAGTTCGAATCGGCCCAGGTGCCGGTCAGCGGGGACTTCCCGCACACCTGGATGCGCCCGCTGAAGGGCGCGTGCGTGCCCGTGAGCAGGCCGCTCACGATCACGAAACAGGCCTCCGGCGCCGTGGCCTCGGCCTTCGCCGGGAAGTGCTTCCACATCAGGTAGGCCCCGAGGCCGTAGCCGCCGAGGAACTGCCGGTAGACGTCGGCGCCGAGCTTCTCGACGTGATGCGTGCCCGTGCCGAGGTCGACGTGGAGGATTTGTCCGTGGAAACCGCCCTGCGGCGCCTCGTCACTCATGCCCCGAGCATAGGACGCTCGGTTCCTCGCCGGCGAGGGCCGTGTTAGCCCGGAGGCATGGGCGTCTCCTCGCGGCACGTGCTTCAGCAGCTCCCGACCCTCGCGGCGCTCGGTCGGCTGGCGACCCGCGCGGCGGTGCGCGCGGCGCGGCGCGGGTCGGCCGGTGACATCCCGCCGACGCCGGGGCCGTGGAAGACCACGACGCTGCCCCCACGGCAGGAGCTGATGACCCAGGTCTACGCGCGGCACGTGGGGGCCGACGCGATGCGCTACGAGGGACGCGTTCCGCCGCACCTCTTTCCCCAGTGGACCTTCCCCCTCCAGCTCGACGTGATCCGCGAGCTCCCCTACCCGCCGGCGCGCATGCTCAACGCCGGCGCGCGCCTCGAGGTCGACGACGCGCTGCCCATGGGCGAGCCCCTCCACGTGGCGACGCGCCTCGAGCGCGTCGACGCGAACCCCCGCCGCGTGCTCGTCGAGTGCCTGAGCGAAACGGGGACGGCGACCCGCCCAGCGCTCCACCGCGCCCTCTTCCGGACGATCCTCCCGCGCGCGGGCGGCGGCGGAAAGCGCGCCCCCTTCCAGCTCCCGTCCGGGGCGCGCGAGCTCGCACGCTGGACGCTCCCCGTCGACGCCGGGCTCGACTTCGCGAAGCTCACGGGCGACTTCAACCCGATCCACTGGGTGCCCTCCTACGCGAAGGCCTGGGGCCTGAAGAACGTGATCCTCCACGGCTTCGCGACCATGGCGCGCGCGTGGGAGGGACTGGCGCACGCCCTCGAGATGGAGCCCGGTCGGCTCGACGTGCGCTTCGAGCGCCCCCTCGTGCTCCCAGCGCAGGTGGGCCTCTACGTCCACGGCGACGCGCACGAGGGCGAGGCTTGGGTGACCGAGGCGCCCGACGCCGCGCCCTTCATGAGCGGTCGGTACCGCCGGCGCGGGTGACTACCAGGTCCCAGATCGGGCGCCTCGGCCGACAGCTCCGGCGTATTCTCGGCCCTCCCGGCCGGGGCCGTAGCCAGCGCGAACGCTCGGCCTACGCTTTGTTCATGGAGCAGCGTCCCACGTCCGTCCCCGGTCTCGTCCGTCAGCTCGTCCGCCAGCGCTGGGAAAAGCTCGGCCGCGTCGGCCAGCTCGGCGTCATCGCCGCCTTCTTCGCCCTCCTCGGCGGGGCCTTCGCCGTGGCGGCGACCTCCATGTGCGGCGCGGGCGGCTGCAGCCTCCAGCGCGCCGACGCGCCGTGTCACTACGCGCCCGGGGCCTCCGCCGAGGCCACGGATCAGCCTTGCCCGTACTCGGCTCGGGAGGCCGCCGCGCCCACCGCCGCGGCGGCGCCCTCGGACTCGCCCTGCGGTCGCTGAGACCCCGAGCGACCGTTTCGCTCCGCTGGGACGTTTGACCCGCGCGCGCCTCGGGGCGAGCGTGCGGGGCCATGCTGGTCGTTCGCCGCTTTCCGCCGGGGCTCTTCCTCCGCTTCGCGCTCGTCCCAATGCTCTTCGGAGGCGCGTGGGCGGCGACGGTGTTCTCGCTCTACGCCGTCGCGGACCTGCCCTTCCTCCGCGTCCCCTTCCTGCCCATCGCTACCATCGGCACGGCCGTCGCGTTCTACGTCGGCTTCAAGAACAACAGCGCCTACGAACGCTTCTGGGAGGGGCGGAAGATCTGGGGCGGCGTCGTCAACGCGAGCCGCACCTGGTCGACGGGCGTGATGTCCTATCTCGGAGGGGCCGACGTGCCCCCCGAGGTGCGCCGGGAGCTCGTGTACCGGCACCTCGCCTGGGTGAACGCGCTCCGGCTCCAGCTCCGGAAGAGCTCGCGCTTCTTCCACAAGCCGGCCCGCTGGACGAAGCGGCGCCTCGAGCGCCACGCCGGGCACATGCGCAACGATTGGGACGCCGAGCTCACCCCCTTTCTGACGCCCGACGAGCTCGAGAGCGTCTCCCGGAACGCGAACCCCGCGACGCACCTGCTCACCACGCAGGGCCAGCGCCTCGAGGCGCTGAGGAACGCGGGACAGCTCGACCTCTTCCACCAGATCGCGCTGATGAGCACCGTCACGGAGCTCTATGCGCTCCAGGGGAAGTGCGAGCGCATCAAGAACACCCCCTTCCCGCGTCAGTACGCGGAGTACAGCCGGGCCTTCACGCGCATCTTCGTCGTGCTCGTGCCCTTCGGGCTCCTCGACGTCTTCGCCGATCACCTCGCGCAGGCGACGACGACGCTGGAGACGGTGGCGCCGATCGTGCCCATGGTGATCGCTTCGGCGCTTGTGAGCTGGGTCTTCGGGACGATGGAGGGCATCGGGGACTCGAGCGAGGATCCCTTCGAGCGCTCGATGAACGACGTCCCGATGAACGCCCTCGCGCGCACCATCGAGATCGACCTCCGGCAGATGCTCGGGGAGACGGAGCTGCCGCCAAAGGAGCAGCCCATCGAGGGCATCCTCTATTGAGCGGGCCCGGCGCGGCGGCGCGCGTCCAGCCACCGCCGCACGGCCGGATCCTCGGTCAGTCCCATCGCGCGCTCGTAGGCCGCCTGCGCCTCGTCCTCGCGCCTCTGGAGGCGCGCGAGGTGCGCCCGCACCGCCCAATAGGGCTGATGCCGCTGCACGGCGTCGGCCTCGAGGCGATCGAGGAGGGCGAGGCCCTCGGCGGGGCGGCCCAGGCGGCCAAAGCTCGCCGCGCGGCCGATCCACGCGCCGAGCGTCGGGTACTTGGCGACGAGCACCCCGTAGGCCTCGTGGAGCGCCCTGCCGTCGACCTTCCCGGTCCGCCGCCGGTCCGCGTGGATCGACTGGATGGTGGCCTCGAGCTGGTAGGGCCCGGGCGTGCGCTCCCGCGCCGCGAGATAGAGCGCCTTCTCCGCCTCCTCGAGGAGCGTCCCGTCCCAGGCCGCGGGGTCCTGCTCGTCCAGGGGCACGAAGCGGCCACCGGGAGCGCGCCGCGCGCTTCGGCGGGCCTCGCAATGGAGCATCAGCCCATAGAGACCAAGCGCTTCGGCCGCGCGGGGCAGGCGGGCCACCAGCGTGCGGGCGAGCCAGATCGCCTCCGCGGCGAGCCCCGTCGAGCGGCCGCCGGGCTCGTCGTCCCAGCCCGTGCCGTAGGCCGCGTAGATCGCGTCCAGCACGGGCGGGAGGCGCTCGGCGAGGGCGCTCGGCTCGGGTACCTCGAAGCGGAGGTTCTCGTCGGCGATGCGGCGCTTCGCGCGGACCAGGCGCTGCCCCATGGTCGCGGGCTTCACGAGCATGGCGCTCCCGATGCGCGCGGCGTCGAGGCCGAGCACGAGCTGCAGCATCAGGGGCGTGCGCATCGCGCGGGGCACGCTCGGGTGCGCGCACACGAAGAGGAGCTCGGCCCGGCGGTCCGGGAGGGAGGTCCGGAAGGGCACCTCCGCGGCCTCCTCGGCTTCCATGCGGAGGCGCTGGGCGGCGTCGCGGCGGGTCTGGCCGCGCCGCCCGCGGTCGATCATCTTCCGGCGCGCGGCCGTGAGCAGCCAGGCCTCCGGGTTCCGCGGCACGCCGCTCTCGGGCCAGCTCCGGAGCGCCGCCTCGAGGGCGTCGGCGACGGCGTCCTCGGCGAGCTCGACGTCGCCGCACCGCGTCGCGATCCACGCCACGAGGCGGCCATAGCCGTCCCGGGCAGCGTGCTCGACGGCGCGGTGCGCGTCGTCCACCTCAGCCCTCCATCATCGGAACGATCGGGCGGAGCTCTACGGCACCGGTCGCCGCCGCCGGGCAGCTCGCGGCCAGCTCTACGGCCTCCTCGAAGGTCTCCACCTCGAAGATCATGTAGCCGCCGAGCGCCTCCTTGCTATCCGCGAAGGGACCGTCCTGGATCTGGCGCTCGCCGCCGCGGACGCGAATCGTCGCAGCGGTCCCGACCCCATCGAGGATCTTGCCGCCCACGACCTTGTCGCCCACGGCCGCGCTGTAGGCCTTCCAGCTCTCCCAGTAGGCCGCCGCGGCGGGCCCCTCGGCGCGCCGGTGGGCGAAGTCCTCGGGGGTCTCGAGAATCAGCATCATCACCTGCATGGCTCCTCCTTCGTCGCGAGGACGTCGTGTCCTCCCTTCCTCGACGGGCGAGGGAGGGCGGCTTCGACACGGGCCCGACAAAAGTCCGGGCCCGGTCAAGGTAGCCGAGGAGCCGGGTGAATCAGCGCTTCAGGTTGACGAGCTCCGTGTACATCTCGTCGGCCGTCGTGATGACCCGGCTGTTCGCCTGGAAGCCGCGCTGGTACGCGATCAGGTCCACGAACTCCTGGCCGATGTCGACGTTCGACTGCTCGAGGGCGCCGCCGACGACGGAGCCGCGGCGACCGGTGCCGGCCCCCTCTATGAGCGCGTCTCCGCTCTCGAGAGTGGCGACGTAGAGGTTGTTGCCGGCCCGCTGAAGGCCGTCGACGCTTGCGAAGTCCGCGAGCGCGACCTGCCCGAGGGGACGACGCTGCCCGTTCGAGAAGACGCCCGTGATGGTGCCGTCGGCGGCGACATCGAAGCCGGACACGGTTCCCGCCGAGAAGCCGTCCTGGTTCTGACCCGTGAAGTCGAAGGGCTGGCCGAACCCCGTCGAGCCTCCCAACCCCGTGCCGCCCGCTCCCAGGTCGTCTCCGAAGCTGAGTGCGATGCTCTGCGCAGCGGCACCGCCGCCGAAGGTCACGCTGAGGGGGCTGCCAGCCTGGGCGGCGAGGCGCCCCTGGTCGTCGAAGGTGAGCGTTCCGGTGCCGATGCTCGCAGGAGGACCTGCGGGATCGCCGAGGGCTTCGGGGTCGACGCGTGCGTCCCACTCGTAGCCGAGGTCACTCGTGCGGGAGACGTAGACGGTCACCTCGCGCGGGTTCCCGAGCGAGTCGTAGATCGTGAGCCCGATGCTCTGGGTGTAGGTGCTGTCGTCGGTCGGGTCGAACGCCGTGGTGCCGCGGTCGATGACGGCGGCGTCCTCGTCGTCTGCGCTCGTGCTGAGCTGGAGCGAGAGGTCGATCTGGGAGGTCGCCGACGCCGGCACCGTGCCCCCGGTGACCTGAAGGTCACCGAGCTGCGCACCGACCGAGCCGTTCGGATCCGCCGTGTACCCCTGAAGCCGAAGCCCGTCCGGGTTCACGAGCATGCCCTGCTCGTCGACGCGGAACTGGCCGGCCCGCGTGTACCACTGCCCCTCGATGCCGGCGTTGTTGCCGTTCACGACGAAGAAGCCGTTGCCGTTCACGGCGAGGTCCGTCGGGGCGTCGGTGGTGAGGAGCGCGCCCTGGGCCCACATCTGCTGGATGTGGCTCACGCGCGCGCCGGCGCCGGCCATGGGCATGCTCTGCGGCGCCGAGTCGATGGCGCGGCCGAGGATGTCGTTGAACACCGCGCGGCTCCGCTTGAAGCCGATGGTGCTCACGTTGGCGATGTTGTCGCTGGTGGTGCCCATGGCCTGGCCGTGGGCGCGGAGACCGGACGCGCCGGTGTTCAGGGAACGCAGGATGCTCATGGGTACCTCTGTCTGCTCTCGCACATGGTGATGAGTCCCCTCAGGGGAGCTCGATGCTCTCGACGTCGCCGAGGCGGACCCGAAGCCCGTCCTCGCCGACCTGGAGGACGGGAACCCCGCCCTCGAAGGCCACGCCCGTCACGAGGCCGTGGACCTGCTGGCTCACGGGCACCGCGGGACCCTCGCCCGTCTGCGCCGTGACCTCGACGCG
>JBCDGX010000382.1:0-6086 GCA_038750805.1 Myxococcota bacterium | reverse complement strand
TGCCGATGTTGAGGATGCTGGTGATGCCCGTGACCACCGGGAGCGCGTCGAGGAGCGTCGCCGGCGCGTCGCCGCCCAGGTCCTCGAGCAAGTAGGTCCGCCAGGACTCCGCCTGCTGAACCTCGAAGTCGGCGGCGTCGTCCGGAATGGCCTCGATGCTCTCGTCGTAGCCGGTGAGCAGCATCGTGCCCGGCCGTGGGCCCGGGCTCACCACGCCCGTGGGGTCCACGCCCGTGAGCGCGTTCAGCTCACGGAGGAAGGCGTCGTCGAACTCGCCGGTCGCCGCATCGACCCGGACGAGGCAAGGCGCGTAGGTGCCCGGGAGACCGAGACGGAAGGACACGGCCGGGCGCACGCCGGCGCCGAGGTAGATGAACCCGTCGCCGCCGTCCGCGCTGGTGAAGCTGCCGCCGCAGGTCGTCGTCTCGTCCACGGTCACGGCGTCCGTCTCGGGATCGATGAGCGCTACGCGGATGCGCTGCTCGTTTCCGGTGACGGCGCTGCCGTAGCCTGCGATGACCACGACGCGCCCCGCGCGCTGCTGGACGCCGTTGATGCCGACGCCCTCGCCCTCGGGCGCCTCGAGCCCCTCGAGGGAGAGAGAACCTTCGATGAGGAGCGTCGTCGGGTTCCAGATCACGACGCTGAGCGTCGTCTCGTCCACGTAGTACGCCTTCGTGTCGGACACGACGACGATGGACCCGCCCGCGCCGACGCCTTCGCCGGCGAAGCTCACGGCACCGTCCTCCGTGAAGGGAGGCTCGCCATCGCCGATCTGGAATCGGCGCACCTCCGCCGCTTCGCCACCGGTCACGTAGAGCGTTCGGCCGAGGTTCGCGCAGGAGACGATGCCGCCGAACTCGAGGGAGTCGGCCAGGTCCACCTCCGTCCCGGCATCGAGGCTCGGGCTGAGCACGGCGAACCCCGTGAGCCCGGCCGGCGAGATGGTCACGCCGCAGACGATGAAGCCGTCGGGCGGCATTCCGGCGTCCTCCATGCCCAGGTCGGCGGCGCCCTCGTCAGCGAGGCCGCCGTCGGCGCCCCCCGTGTCGGGAAGGCCGGCATCGGTGGGGTCGGCGGCGTCGTCGCCGCAGGCGAAGGTCAGCAGCGAGAGCCCAAGCGTGAGGGACGCGAGCGTCGGGGGAAAGGGGCGGGAAGTCATGGGAAGCGGCTCCGTCGAACGAGAGCCCACTGTTGATATCGATTTGCAAGAGCAGCAAGCCGACGGGCCCGCGGACCGCCGTCCCGATCGGCTCGAGGCGCCCACGACGCGCCCAGCGCTGGGCGGCTTCGACCGAACGGTCGACACGATTCAGCGGACCTCGCGAACGCCGTTCGTCCCGACCTCATGCTCGTCCAGCTCCCCAACACGGTCGTTCCCGTGACCCGGGTGCGTGGGACCCTCCTCGGGAGCTCCATCACCGCGCTCCGCGAGCGTGGTCTTTACGAGGCGTACCTCGCCGCCCTCGGGGAGTCCGAGCGCGAGGAGCTCGTGACCCTGGTCCCGATGAGCTGGATCGACATCGAGCTCGCGCTCACGCATTACCGGCTCGTCGACCGGCTCGTCCCGGATCCGGAGGTCCAGCGGGCCATCGGCCGGAGCGTCGGAACGCGGGTTCAGGAGAGCTACCTGAAGACCCTCGTCCGCTCGCTGCGCGTCGCGGGCGTCGTCGGGCCGCGCCGCCTGCTCCAGCGCATGCCGTCCATCTGGTCCCGGGTCTTCGAGGGTGGCGCCGTCGGCGTCGACCAGACCGGCCCGAAGGACGTTCTGCTCCGGGTCGAGGGCGTACCACTCTTCGCCGTGCCCTACTTCGGCAACGCCTGCGAGGGGGTCTTCCAGGTCGGGCTCGAGCTGATCACCCGAAAGGCCTTCGTGCGCCAGGTCGCGGTCTCCGAGGATGCGCTCTCCATGGGCGCCTCCTGGGTCTGACTTGGGGCAGGCAACTCGGCGAGAAGCGCCTGCCCGGAGGCGGGCTCCGTATTATTCGTTTGACAAGTTTGGGTATCGATAGTTATTCGAACGAACGGTCATGCTTTCGATGCTCGGCGATGGAAGGCGAGGCGGGAGTCGCCCGCAGGGGTCGGCGCGTCGCTTCGCCGGGCTGCTGGTAGGCCTCGCCTTCGTCATGTCTCCAGGGTCCGTGCGTGCCGGCGGCGCGCAGTTCCCCGAGTCGGGCACGCGTCCGCTCGCTCGCGGAGGCGCGTTCTTCGCGAGCGCGAACGATCCGATGGTGACCTTCCTGAATCCGGCCCAGCTCGCGGAGATGCGCGGCATCCAGCTCGGGCTGAACGCGCACCTCGCCTTCTACGAGCTCTGCTTCGCCCGGGCCGGTGCCTACGGCGCCTATCCCGTCGGGCCGCCGGGCCAGCCGATCCAGCCGCCGAACGACTTCTCCTTCCCCGGCGCCATCGTCCAGGACCTCGACGGGAACGGCATCCCCGACACGAACGTGCTCCTCGGCGACCCCACGGACCCGCGCGGCGAGCCGGGGCCCGGCTCGACCATCGTGAGCCTGAGCGACGCCCCCTCGCTCTTCACGAACGGGCAGACGACGCTCGCGGCCGTGGGCGAGACGCCCTTTCCGGAGGTCTGCAACACGCCGCGCGCAGCCCTCGTCCCGCAGCTCGGCTTCACCTGGCGTGTGCACGAGCGGGTCGGTCTCGGCCTCGGGCTCTACGCGCCCTTTGGCGTCGGGGGGCTCGAGTACGGTCAGGAGCGCCGCATCGCCCTCGATCGCTCGCTCTACGACCGGGATGGCGACGGATCGCTCGACACGCGCCGCGCCGATTACGACGCCGACGGCGACGGGCGCATCGCCGCGGACGGTTCGGAGACCTTCACCGTGCCCGTCAACGTCCCGAGCGATGCGGTCGACCTCGACGGTGACGGCATCCCCGACGTGCGCGACGTGATCGGCACCGTCGAGGTGCCCGGCTCACCCATCGGCATCCTGCCCGCACCGACCCGCTACAACCTCATCGACCAGGACCTTAGCCTCGCCTTCCCGACCCTCGGCGTCGGCGTGAAGGTCAGCGACACGCTCCGCGTCGGCGCGTCCTTCGGGGCGGGCTTCGGCATCTTCAGCCTCCGCACCATCGGCCGCTCGTTCCGCGGCGAGAACTTCAACGAGGACGCGCTCTCGCACGTCGACGGCGCCGTGGATCCCTTCGTGCCGCGGGTGACGGCGTCTGTCGCCGCGAACCCCGTGGACGGCCTCACGCTCTCGGGGACCTTCCTCTGGACCGACGACGTCGAGGCCGTCGGCGACCTCCGCATCACGTCAGGATACTACACCTCGCAGGTCTTCGACGAGCTCCTGGTTCCCGACTCGAAGGTGCTCTCGCCGCAGCCCTGGCAGCTCGCCGTGGGCATCCGCTACGCGGACCGTATCCGGCCGCGCAACGTCGGCCTCGAGGGCGCGCCCGACGACCCGACCCGGGGCTTCGGCGAGGACCGCGTGATCCACGACGCGATGACGAACGAGCGCTGGGACGTCGAGCTCGACCTCGTCTGGGAGCGGAACTCCCTCGTCCAGGAGAGCGCCGTGCGTCCCGGACGCTGCGTGCAGTCGGCGCTCGCGCAGGACCCGCGGCTCGGTTCGTACCCGGACCGCGATTGCAGCGACCCGGGGGGCGTCCTGCCGCCTTCGGGCGCAGCCTTCCCCCAGCTCGGGCCGGTCTACGTCGTGAGCCTCGACGCCGTCGGCGCGCTGCCCGGCACGGCGCCGCCCGAGGCGAGCGTGGCGCGCGCGTGGCAGGACCAGCTCTCGCTCCGGGCCGGCGGGAGCGTCAACGTCGTCCCGGGGGTGCTCGCGCTGCACTCGGGCTTCAGCTTCGAGACCAAGGGCGTGAAGGACGGGTACGAGCGCATCGACCTCGCCCCGCTCATGCGCTTCGGCGCCCACGCCGGCCTCACGCTTCGCGTGGGTCGCTGGGACCTGACCTTCGCCTACGCGCACATCCACCAGCGCGCGGAGACGATCACCACGGCCGAGGCCGCCGTGTCCCAGACCGTGAGCGACGGCCGGCTTCGGGAGCTGAGCTGCGCCGAGGACGCCTTCTGCGGCCGCCTGAGCCGGGAAGGGCAGCGGGCCCGGGCCGCACGCCTCCCCCTCGGGCCCGGCGCCTCGGACGAGGTCCGCGAAGCCTACGAGGGCCAGCAGGCGACGACGCCGCGGCAGAACGCGAACGGTCAGTTCCTCGACGCCGAGGGGAACGTCGTGAGCGACCCGGCGGACGCTCAGCAGCTCCAGGTCCGCCCCGGCGACTTCGAGACCCAGTTCGGCGAGGGCACGCGCATCAACATCGGGAAGCTCCGCTCGAACCTCGACGTGTTGAGCTTCTCCATCACCTATCACTTCCGATGAGGAGCCCACCGTGAAGCTCGATCCGGCGTCGCTGCGAACGAAGGAGGTGCTCGCCTGGGAAGGCGTGCACCTGCTCCACTTCTCCCAATCGGGCTGCTCGCAGAAGGTGCGCATCCTGCTCGCCGAGAAGGGGGTCTCGTACCGCGCGATGGACGTCGACATCCTCCACGGCGCGAACGCGACGCCCTGGTTCCTCGGCATCAACCCGCGGGGGCTCGTGCCCGTGCTCGTGCACGACGGGGACGTGCACGTGGAGAGCAACGACATCCTCCGCTACGTCGACGCGGCCTTCCCGTCGGAGCGCTCGTGGATGCCCGAAGGCGCCGCGGAGGAGCGCATCCTCGGCGAGCTCCTCGACCTCGAGGACGCGCTCCATCTCCCGCTCCGCGTGGTGACCATGGGCTTTCTCGCGCCGCCCGCCGCCGTGAAGAAGAGCGCGGCGGAGCTCCAGGCCTACGCGCGAAACGGCGCGGAGGACCCCACGCGGCGGGCGCAGGTCGCCTGGTGGCGCGCCTTCGGCGAGCGCGGGGGCGTCAGCCCCGACGAAGCACGGGACGCGGTGCGCGCTTTCCGGCGCGCGTTCACCGAGCTCGACGCCATCGCCGCCGAAGGTCCCTGGCTCCTCGGCCAGCATCCGACGGTGCTCGACATCGCGTGGTTCATCAGCCTTCATCGCGTCGCGCTGGCCGGCTATCCCCTGGAGGCGCATCCGCACCTCGCGCGGCTCTACGCGCGCATGAAGGCGCGGCCGGCGTGGACGCGCGAGCTCGCGAAGGGGCCGCTGCACGTGCGGCTCGGAGGACCCGTCTACCGCGCGTGGCGGCAGCTACGCGGGACGACCCTTCGTGCCGTCGACGCCTGAGCGGCGCCGCCAGCTCGCGCGCGCCCTGGCGACCATCAGGGATCTCGACGCAGCACGACGGCGGCCGAGACGACGGGCTCGGGAAAGCAGAGGGGGGAGACCGAGTCCTGGGCCAGGCCGCCGAGCCACGAGACGTGCACGTCGCCCACGCGCGTCGTCTCGCCGAAGCCGATCACCCGGTCCTCCACGCGGAGGCCGAGCTCGAAGGTGAGCACCGTGCAAGGCAGCCCCATTTCGTCCTCCGCGGTGCACAGGCGCGCGAAGGGAAGCTCGCCGACGCCGAGGGGAAGCTCGAGGCTCGCGTAGGGCCAGAAGCTCTCGAGCTGTCCGGCCGCGAAGGTCGGGCCTTCCTCGACCTCGACGTACTCCCACCCTCCCGCGGCTCGGTAGCTAACGGGCGTTCCGACGGAGAGGTCGCCCGTCGGAACGCCCGGCACCCGGAACGTGTAGACCGTGTCCGACGTCTCGTTTGCCACGGTCAGCCGACCCGCACCCACCGAGGCGAGCCAACCGTTCGCTTCGGTGGTGCCTTCGCGGGCGCCGACGATCGCGAGCTCACGCCAGCCGCAGGTCGCTTCGCCGGCGTCGGCCCCGCCCTCCGTGGCCGCGTCCGCCACGAAGGCGTCGCGCGCATCCATCGGGCGCTCCCCCGAGCCGTCCGTGGCCGCGTCCGCGACGAAGGCGTCCCCCACGCCGTCCCGCGGGCCTTCCGCGGTCACGGCGGAGGCGCTGCATCCGAGGAGCAGCGTCAGAAGGAGAGGGCGCATGCCCCGATCCTAGCGTCTCGGCCGGGGTCCCCGCCCAGGGCCGCCTTCAGCCTTCGAGCGCTTCCACGAGCGCGCCAGGCCCGAGCCCGG
>JBCDGX010000381.1:0-6087 GCA_038750805.1 Myxococcota bacterium | reverse complement strand
CGCTCCTGAGCCTCGCCGCGCTCGTGCTCGGCTGGCTGGGTGCGGCCGCGGGCACGCTCCCGGGCTTCATGGGCCTCGCCCCGCGCATGACGCTCGCCGGGGGCGCGCTCGCCGGCCTCGGCTGGCTCTTCGCCCTGGCCGGGCTCCGGCACCGCGACTGACGCGCCCTTGCGCCCTCGCGGCCCGAGGCCAAGAGTGCTCGCCATGGCGACGCTCGAGAACGCGCGGCACGGAACGACGCGCTCGGCGCCCCAGCTCCGCTACTGGACCGGCGGACGCGGCGCGACCCCCGTTCTCCTCATCATGGGCTTCGGCATGCGGGGCCGCGTCTGGCGCCCGCAGATCCAGGACCTCGGCAAGGACCATCAGCTCGCCTGGTACGACCACCGCGGCGTCGGCGAGAGCGAGCGCGGCCGGGCCAAGCGCTGGCGCATGGAGGACATGGCCGCCGACGCGCTCCGGGTGATGGACTCGGTCGGCTGGGGCAGCGCCCACGTGGTCGGCGTCTCCATGGGCGGGATGATCGCCCAGCACGTCGCCCTCCGCGCCGAGGCGCGGGTCCGCTCCCTCACGCTCATCGCGACGCACGCCGGCGGTCCCTTCGCGGGCATGCCGACGCCGAAGGGCGCGCGCCAATTCCTCTCGAGCTTCACGGCCAAGGAGCCCGGGCAGAAGGTCCAGGCGCTCCGCGAGCTCCTCTACCCGCCGGCCTTCCTCGCCGAGGTCGATCCGGCCTCCCTCGGCGAGCGCATGCGCGACCAGATGGGCCAGCCGGCCCCGCGCCCGGTCCTCCTCGCGCAGCTCGAGGCCGTCTGGCGCCACCGCACGGGTGCGCGCCTCGAAGGCCTCGAGGTGCCCGCGCTCATCGTGAAGCCCACGCAGGACCTGCTCGTGCGCCCGGAGAACTCGGACGAGCTCAAGCGGCGCCTCGCCCACGCGCGCTTCCTCGAGCTCGAGGACGCCGGCCATGGCGCCATCTTCCAGTCGGCGAAGCCCATCAACGCGGCCATCCGGCGTCTCGTGAGCGACGTCGAGGCCACGCGCCTCGTGCAATCGCAGCCGACGATCCAGGCCTGAGCCGCGCGCGCGCCCCCTGGGCGAACGCGTGTAGCGCGGAGACCGGAACCGACGTCCCCAAAGGGCGGCCGATGCCATGAGGGCACAACGGCCGTAGGGTGCGGCCACCATGCCTGAGGGCTCCCAACCGACGCAGCTCGTCATCTTCGGGGCCAGCGGCGACCTGACGAAGCGAAAGCTCGTTCCGGCGCTCGCTAGTCTGGCGGCGAAGAAGCTGCTTCCCGAGGACGCGCACGTCCTCGGCGTGGCGCGTCGGGAAAAGACCGACGAGGCCTGGCGCGCCGAGCTCCGGGAGGCCCTCGACCCCTCCCTGCACGCGGGCTTCGACGCGCTCGCACCGCGCATCGGCTACCAGCGGGGCGACGTCGCCCAGGACGCGGACGTGCAGGCCCTCGGCGCCCGCCTCGACGGGCTCCCGGGCAGCCGGGACGCCGGGCGGCTCCACTACCTCTCGCTCGCCCCGCGGCTCTTCGCGCCGGCGGTCGAAGCGCTGTGCGCGCGCGGCCTGCTCGACCGGAGCGCGCCGAACGAAGGGCCCTTCCGCCGCGTGGTCGTCGAGAAGCCCTTCGGGACCGACCTCGGGAGCGCCCAGGCGCTGAACGCGGCGCTCACGGAGCACGTCCGCGAGGACCAGCTCTACCGCATCGACCACTACCTCGGGAAAGAGACGGTCCAGAACCTCCTCGGCTTCCGCTTCCACAACGCGATCTTCGAGCCGCTCTGGAACCGCCACCACGTCGAGCTCGTCCAGATCACCGTGGCCGAGGATCTCGGCGTCGAGGGCGGGCGCGGGGCCTATTACGACCAGGCCGGTGCGCTTCGCGACATGCTCCAGAACCACATGCTCCAGATCCTCGCGCTCGTCGCGATGGAGCCGCCCTCGACGCTCGCGGCGGAGGACGTGCGCGGGCAGAAGGTGGCGGCGCTCTCGGCGCTGCACGCGCCGGACCTCGTCGACGCGCTGAAGCACGTCGTGCGCGGCCAGTACGACGCCGGGGAGATCCGGGGCGAGCGCGTGCGCGGCTATCGCGACGAGGAGGGCGTCCCGGAGGGCTCGGAGACCGAGACCTTCGTCGCCGTCCGCGCCGAGCTCGACAGCTGGCGCTGGACCGGCGTCCCCTTCCTCCTCCGCCACGGCAAGCGCCTGCCCTCGAAGTTCACCGAGGTGCAGATCCAGTTCCGGACGCCGCCGCTCCAGCTCTTCAACAAGCCGGAGGGCATGGAGGACGGCGCGCTCCGGCGCGCGCTCCGGGACGGCTCGCTCTGCCAGATCCGTCCCAACGTGCTCACCCTCGGCATCCAGCCCCGGGAGAGCATCCAGCTCTCCTTCGGCGTGAAGCGCCCGGGCGCGCAGATGGTGATGAGCCCGGCCCAGCTCGCCTTCGACTATGCCGACCACTTCGAGCAGAAGTCGCCGCCGGCCTACGAGCGCCTGCTCCTCGACGCCGTGCTCGGCGACGCGACGCTCTTCCTCCGCGGCGACGAGATCGAGGCGAGCTGGCGCTTCGCCGACGCGCTCGCCGCGTCCTTCCGCGACCCCGCTGGTCCGCCCCTGCGTCGCTACGCGGCCGGGAGCTGGGGGCCGGACGAGGCGGGCGGCCTCTTTTACGGCTGCGAAGGCGGCTGGACGCGAGGTCCCCGTGCAGGGTGATGACGTCACGCTGGTCGTCGTGGACGACCCCGTGGCCGAGGCGGCCGCGGCGTGCCGCCAGGCGCTCCGGGACGCGGACACGGAGCTCGGCCGGGCCCGCTTCGCCATCAGCGGCGGCTCGGCGTCGGAGGTGGTGCGTCACGTGCGCCAGGGCCTCGGCGATCTATGGAGCCGGGTGGCCCTGACCTGGGCCGACGAGCGCTGCGTGCCCTTCGCGTCCCTCGACTCGAACCGCGGCCACGCGCACGCGACGGGCCAGCTCCGCACGGACGACCCGCCGGCCATCGAGCTCCCCCTCTTCCTCGACGGGGAGACCCCGGAGGAGGCCGCCGAACGCGCCGAGGAGGCCTTCCGCCGGGACTTCGGGGCGCAGATCGACGTCGTGCTCCTCGGCATGGGCGCGGACGGCCACGTCGCGTCGCTCTTTCCGGACCGGGACGACCCGAAGGGCCTCGTCGGGAGCCTCGACGACAGCCCCAAGCCTCCCGCGGAACGCGTGACGCTCACCCGCGACGCCCTCCTCCGGGCGCGCACGACGGTGCTCTTCGCCTGCGGCGAAGCCAAGCGCGAGGCGCTGACGCGGCTGATCGCCGGCGACCCGACGCTCCCGGCGACGGGGCTGCCCGGGCTGCTGATCGTCACGGACGTCGAGCTCCGCAGCTAGCCGCAACACGCACCTCGAGACGGGCCTGGAGCAAGCTCGCCAGGCATCGACCTCAGCGGTCTCTCCCGACCGTGACGGCTGAGGTACAAGGAGCGGCCCAGGCGACCGCGGCGCTCCCGAACGCCGACCAAGCGGTCCCGGCGCACGGGATGGTGCGATGAACGAGACCTACTCGCTGACCTTCTGCTTGGTCGATGACTTCGACGAAGACAGCGTGATGCGCGTGCGCTTACTCGTCGGACACGTCGGAAAGAAGGGCCGATGGCCGGTTGGGAGGCCCTCGTTCTTCGACGAAGTCGACGCCGACTCCGCCACACGTCCTGACGACGTGCCCATCCGGGTCGTTGGAGGAGCCGTGCCGCTCAGGCGCCCGGGCCCTTCTCTGTCGCATCGCCACGACCGCGAGGACTTCGAACGAGCGTCCACGGTGGTGCAGCGACTCACGGAGTTCGCAAAGGTGGTCGGGGTCGCCTTCGAGTTGTATCTCGGCGGGCAATACGTCGGCCGGGTCCAACCCGACGGCCCCGACCGTCTCGTGGCCGAAGGGCTGCTTGGAGAATGGGAGAGGTCGCTCAGGGCGAAGGGCGACAGCTGAGCCCACGACGCGCCAACGCCCGTCAGACCTCGCGCCAGCGCGGCTGGGAACCACGCCCATGGCGTTGCTGCGTCACGGGAGTGCCGTCCGGGTCGCCCACGGCGGAGTAGCCGCCCGCAACCCCCTTCCCGGTCAAACAGCGGCGCTTGGACGGTCGGCAACTCGCCCTCCGGGTCGCCCGGAGGCCCAGAAGCGCACCGGATACCCCATCCGGGCCACCCGACGGGCGAGAAGCCACCCTCACCTCGCCTTCCGGGTCACCCGACGCCCCTCGGGCAATCTGCACCTCGCCTTCCCGGTCACCCGACGGCCCTTGGGCAATCCGCAACAGCTCTTCCGGGTCACCCGGAGACCCTTGGGCAATCTGCACCTCGCCTTCCGGGTCACCCGACGACCCTTGGGCAATCTGCGCCTCGCCTTCCAGGTCACCCGACGACCCTTGGGCAATCTGCACCACCCCTTCCGGGTCACCCGGAGACCCTTGGGCAATGCGCAACAGCCCTTCCGGGTCGCCCGGAGACCCTCGGGCAGACCGAAACCGCGTTCCGGCTCGGCCGGCAGCCCTTTGGGCATCGAAACGCGCGACCCGGCCCGGCCGGAGGCCTCGGGGGCCTCGTGACGCGGCTTTGGGCCGGACCGCGCCCGCGGCACGGGCGGGTTTGGCTTCGCCGGGCGGCCCGAGCTAAGCCGCGGGCGTGGAGGCGCGCTTCCTAGCCATCGCGGGCGGTCTGGTGGCCCTGGCCCTCGCCGTCGGAGAGGCCGCCCCGCAGCACGCGCCGCACGACTTCATCGAGCGGGACGGGCGCTTCTACGTGAACATGAACGTCACCCTGCTCGAGGACTTCTCCCTCGTGCAGGAGGAGTTCTGCTGGAGCTGGTACCACCTGGACCTCGGCTGGAACGACGAGATCGACGCCGGCTGGTCGAACGTCGCCATGGGACGCCGCGGCGAGCTCGTCCCGAAGCATCCCTGGGTCTTCCCCGCCCTCTCGACGCCCTTCTTCTTCGCCTTCGGGCTGGGGGGGCTCCTCGTCTTCAACCTCCTGGCCCTCGCGCTCGCGGCCGGCGGCGGCGCGCTCTTCGCCCGCGGGGCGCTCGAGGGCGCGCGCGGCCCCACGAACGCCGCCGCCCTGACCGCGAGCCTCGCCTTCGTCGTCGGCGCCGGCGTGCTTCGCTACGCCTACAACTACTCCGTCGACGTCGCGCTCCTGGCGCTCTGGCTCGCCGGGCTCGGCGCCATCGCCCAGAAGCGCGGCGCCCTGGCGGGCGCGCTCTTCGCCATCACGGTCTGCCTGAAGCCCACGGCGCTCATGTGGATGCCGAGCGTGCTCATCCTGGCGCTCGCCGCCCGGGACAAGCGCATGGTCCTTCGCGCGCTCCTGGCCGGGACGGCCGTGCTAGTGCTCTACGCGGCCGCGAACGCCTGGATCTTCGGGCGGCCCTGGTACACGGGCTACACGCGCACGGTCATCCGTAGCGGCGGCGAGCTCGTCGTCACGGACAACGTCAACCTCTTCGGCCGCGAGCTCCTCACGGGGCTGAAGAGCAACTGGCGCTGGACGCGCACCTACTTCGCCGTCCTCCTCCTCGGGGCGCCGGGCCTTCTCTCGCTCCTGCGGCGCCGGCCCTGGACCTTCCTCGCGACGCTCGTCGCCATCGTCACGACCGAGGTGGTCTTCGCCCTCTACGTCTACGAGGGCGACCGCTTCCACTGGCCCGGCCTCTCCTTCCTCATCCCGGCGCTCGCCGAGAGCGTGCGCCTCCTCGGGGTCGTGCTCGAGCGACGCGGCACCCCGCGGCCGGTGCTCGTCGCGGCGGCGCTCGGCGCGGCGCTCTTCGGCTACGCGCTCTTCTACGGGCCCTTCGCGGTGGGCGGGGCCGTGGGGGACGGAGCCCTCGCCCGCGGCGCGACCCTCCTAGCAGCCGGCGAGCTCGACGCCCGCGCGCAGCTCCCGGAGGTGCAGCTCCTCGGCGAGATGGGCTGGGCCGACTCGACGCTCAGCCTCTCCCGCTACGGCCATTGGTCGCCGCGGACTCCCCTCGTCGCGGCGGCCGCGCTCGCGCCCTTCGGCCTCTTCGGCCAGGCGGGGCTCTTCCTCG
>JBCDGX010000380.1:0-6089 GCA_038750805.1 Myxococcota bacterium | reverse complement strand
GTTGGCCTTCCTCGGCGCTCAAATCTGAAATTGTGCTAATGCTGAAAGCGCGCCCACCCCCCTCCCTTCTGCGCCTTTCAGGCTTGAACCAGAGGGTGCGCGCGGCTTCGCGGCCCGGGGCCCGGCGAGCTGCGGGTGAGCGGGAAGCCCACGGCGCTCTTCGCACTCGTGCGCGGCAGGCCGAGCTGTCAGGTGGGCGTCAGCGCCTCCCGGGCCCGGGTCGTCGGAGCGTTCCTCGCCCGGGCTCACGTAGCTACGCGGAGCTTCGGCTGGCGGCGAAAGAGCCGCTTCGCGCCGTCCGCGCTGCACGAGCGCTTCACGGCCATCGAGGCGCGGCTCGCGGCGCGCCCCGATCCCGCGGTGCGCGCGCTGCTCCCGCGGCTCCGGGCCTCGCTCGCAGCCGTCGAGGCCGAGGAGCCGAGCGCGCTCCCCCGCGGCGTGGTCCACGGAGACCTCTTTCGGGACAACGTGTTCTGGGAGGAGGACGCGCTCGTCGGCGCCATCGACTGGGAGAGCGCAGCCCTCGGCACGTACGTCTACGACGTGGCGGTCACGCTCCTGGCCTGGTGCTACGGCGATGGTCTCGACGCGGGGCTCGTGGCGGCGCTCCTCGAGGGCTACGCGAGCGTCCGCGCCCCGAGCCAGGCCGAACGCCTCGCGCTGCGCTGGGCCTGCCGGGCCGCGGCCACGCGCTTCGCGATCACGCGCATCACCGACTTCCACTTCCGCCTCGGGAGCGGGCAGGTGCACAAGGACTACCTGCGCTTCGTGGGCCGCCTCGACGCCGTCGAAGCGCTCTCACCGGAAGCGCTCGCCGCGGGGTGGGCGTGAGCTCGCGCGGGAAGGGGCTCGTCTCCCTCCTGGGGCTCGCGCTGCTCGCGCTGCTCGCGCTGCTCGCGTGGCTCGTCGCCCGGCCCGCACCCTCGACCGTGGAGGGTGCCGCCCCCGACGCGGCGTCCGCCGGCCCGACGGATCCCGCCGGGACGAGCGCCGCGCATGCGGCCGATGGCGACCGGGCCGAGGCGAGCGGCGGGGTCGAGGGGCTGCCGCGCGCTCCGGGAGGGGGCGTGGCGCCCGGGGCCGAGAGCGGACCTTCACCCCAGGCTATCGACCTCGGCATGCGGCGCGGCGTCGGCGCGGGCATCGCGATCCCCGTGCCGGCCCTCGTCCCGGCCGCCGAGCAGGCGCCCGAGGAGGCGCCGGACGCGAACGCCGAGGGGCAGCCCCGAGCGCCGAGCGGTGGTCTCCGCGATCGCTCCGGGGGCGAGCTCTCCGCCGTCGCCGCGCAGCTCAACCGGGAGCTCATGCCCCTCGTCGACGAGTGCCTGGAGATGGCGCGAGAGCGGAGTCCCGAGGCCGAGGGGCTCATCTCCCTCGCCCTCGACATCGTCCCCGGCGACCCCGGCCAGGCGCTCATCGCCGCGGTTCGCGCGCAGGAGAACCACACCGTCGACGATCCGGAGCTCTTCGTCTGCCTTCGGGAGAGCGCGCTCTCCGTGGAAGGCCTGGAGGAACCGCGGAGCGTGGCGATGACGATCCCCTTCTCACCCGACGGGCACTAGCACTAGCTCGACCGCGGCGCGTCCCCGTGGGATGCCAAGCGTGGCGAAACGATCGGGGCTACTCGGCGTACCAGGCTCGAGCGTGCCGGCGCGCCCTTTCCCGAGAGCGGCGCCCGAGAGGAGAACGATGAGCGACGAGGACCCGAAGGACGCCCCGGACCGCCCGGCCTATTACGATGCCCGGGACCTCGGTCGCTTCGGCGAGATCGGCGCCCATCGGCCCGAGCTCGCGACGAAGTTCTTCGACTGGTACGGCGCCGTGTTCGAGGACGGAGCGCTGAGCGCCCGGGAGAAGGCCCTGATCGCCCTCGCCGTCGCGCACGCCATCCAGTGCCCCTACTGCATCGATGCGTACTCGAAGGGCGCGCTCGAGAAGGGCGCGGACCTCGAGCAGATGACCGAAGCCGTTCACGTGGCCGCCGCGATCCGCGGTGGGGCGAGTCTCATCCACGGCCTCCAGATGCGGAACCACGCCGACAAGATCAGCATGTGAGCCCTCGATGACGCCTCCCGATGGATCGCTCCCCGGCGAGGGCCTCGCGCCCTCGCGCTATCGCCGCAAGACCCTCCCGACCCTCAACGCCCGGCGCTCGCCGCTCACCGCGCCGGCGGAGCAGCTCGCGCGCCTCGACGGCGTGCCGCTGAGCCAGGAGTTCGAGGCGGCGCTCGCAGGCGCCGGGCTCCAGCCGCTTCGGCCGACGCGCCTCGAGGTCTTTCAGGTGAACGTCGGGCGGCTCTGCAACCAGACCTGCCGCCACTGCCACGTCGACGCCGGGCCCGACCGCAAGGAGGTGATGAGCCCGGAGACCTTCGAGCTCTGCCTGGCGGCGCTCGCGAAGAGCGACGTGCCGACCGTGGACATCACCGGCGGCGCGCCGGAGCTGAACCCCTACTTCCGCACCTTCGTCGAGAAGAGCCGGGCCCTCGGCAAGCACGTGATGGACCGCTGCAACCTCACCGTGATGGAGACGGGGCGCGGCCGGGACCTCCCCGAGTTCTTCGCCGCCCACGACGTCGAGGTGGTCTGCTCGCTCCCCCATTATCGTGCGCTCGGTACCGACGCGCAGCGCGGGGAGGGAGTCTTCGAGAAGAGCCTCCGCGGGCTCCGAAGGCTGAACGCGCTCGGCTACGGGACGGGCCGGCCGGACCGGCGCCTCGTGCTGGTGACGAACCCGGTGGGGGCGTTCCTCCCGGCGTCCCAGGCGAGCCTCGAGGCCGAGTGGAGGCGCGAGCTCGAGCGGCGCCACGGCGTCACCTTCGACGTGCTCTTCACGATCACGAACATGCCGATCAGCCGCTACCTCGAATGGCTCGAGGAGTCAGGGAACCTCGAGGCGTACCTGACGAAGCTCGCGGGCGCGTTCAATCCCCTGGCGGCGCGCGGCGTGATGTGCCGGAACACGCTGAGCGTGGGCTGGGACGGCACGCTCTACGATTGCGATTTCAACCAGATGCTCGAGATGCCCGTGTCGAGCGGCGTCGGGCACGTCCGGGACTTCGACGAGGCGGCGCTGGCCGCGCGCGAGATCCGCACGGCGCGCCATTGCTTCGGCTGCACCGCCGGCGCCGGGTCGAGCTGCGGGGGAGCCACGGCCTGAGGGGCCACGGGCCTGAGCCAGGCCTTCCGTGAGCGCCCGCCTTGGTGGAGGTGGCGCCCTGGCATCATGGTCCGGCCATGGACCTCGGCCTCGGCGAGCTGCACCAGGCGATTCGCGACCAGACGCGGGCCTATGCCCAGAAGGAGCTCGCGCCGCGGGCCCACGCCCTCGAGCTCGGCGGCGCGCTGCCCGAGGACGTGCGCCAGCAGCTGGCCGAGCTCGGGCTCTTCGGGCTGACCATCCCCGAGGACGCCGGCGGCGTGGGGCTCGATGGGGTGGCCTTCGCGCTCGCGATCGAGGCGCTCGCGGAGGCGAGCGCGGACGTGGCCTGGCGCGTCGCGGTGCACGCCGGTCCGGGTGTCGCAGCGCTCGCGAAGGATGAGCTCGAGGCCTTCGCCGAGGGAGCGAGGCTCGCGTCCTTCGCCGAGGCGAAGGAGGGCCAGGCCGGCCTCGCCCCGCTCCCGGCGGACCTGCTGGTCGCCCTGGACGCTGCGGGCGACCTGCACCGGGTCGAGGCTCCGGTGGGCACGCCGGCGGAGACCCTGGGCCTCGGCGGCGCCGGCCTCGCCGACGTCTCCCTCGAGGGCGCCACGCCCCTGGCAGGCGAAGGCACGCGCGTGCGCGCCTGGGCCGATCTCGCGGCCGCCGCGACGATGCTCGGTGCGGCCCGGGGCGCCGCGTCGGCGGCCACCGCGTACGCGAAGGAGCGGACCCAGTTCGGGCGCTCGCTCGGGGATTTCCAGGCGATCCAGTGGAAGATCGCGGACGCCGCCACGGAGCTCGACGCGGTTCGGCTCCTCGTATGGCGCGCCGGGAGCTCCCTCGATGCCGTCGACGCGGCCGCCGCTCGGGCCTACGCGGCGCCCCGCTGCGCCCGCGCCTGCCACGACGCCCTCCAGATTCACGGCGGCTACGGGTACACGAAGGAGTATCCGGTCGAGCGTCCGCTCCGCGCCGTTCGCATGCTCGCGCGTCGCGACGCGGCGCGTTCGCGAGTGGCCGCCGCCGTGATCGGCTGAGCGATCGGCATCCCCATCGGGGGATGTAGGCAAGAGTGCTATAAGGTGCGCGCCCAAGCCGCCGCGCCATGCCCTACCTCGCCCCGGGTTCTCTTTTCGCCGAGCGCTACCGCATCGGCGAACGCATCGCCGTCGGTGGTCAGGGGACCGTGCACGCGGCGACCCGCGAAGGCTCCGAGCGCCGCCTGGCGATCAAGGTGCTCCACGAGCACCTCGCGGCGGATCCGAAGCAGCGGGAGGCCTTCGCGGAGGAGGCCGAGCTCACCCTGCGCGTCGCGCATCCGAACGTCTGCCGGGTCTACGCGTCGGGGCAGGCGGAGGGCCTCCCCTACATCGTGATGGAGCGCCTCGACGGGGTCTCCTTCGCCCGCCTGGACGACGGGCGACGGGACGTGGGCGAGCCCGGGGACGCGAAGGGGTGGCGCCTCTGCGCGATCAGCGTGCTCCACGACGCCGCGCTCGGTCTCCACGCCGCGCACGTGGGCACCGACGATGCGCTCGGGATCATCCACCGGGACGTGAAGCCGTCGAACCTCGTGGTCTGCGAGGACGGCACCGCGAAGGTCATCGATTTCGGCATCGGCCGGCCCCTCACGCCCGATGCCGTGACGGCGAGCGGCGAGGTGCGAGGTACGCTCGCGTACCTCGCGCCCGAGCGCTTCGGGGGGCGTCCCGGGAGCGCCGCGACGGATGTCTGGGCGCTCGGCGTCGTGCTCTTCGAGGCCACGCAGGACGAGCCCCTGCTGCCCGTCGATGGCTTCTGGGAGGCCTTCGGTCACCTCTCGACGGGGCGCTGGGACGAGTCCCTGGCGGAGCGCATCTCCCTGGAGGACCCGCTTCGGACCGTGCTGCTTCGGGCTCTCCGCCGCGAGCCCGGCGCGCGGTGGCAGAGCGCGCATCACTTCGCCGAAGCCCTCCGCGCGAGCGTTCCGGAGGCAGCCTGGGCCCGTCGCCGCGCGGAGGTCGCGGAGCGGGTGGAAAGGGCCGAGGACCTGCAGCCCGAGACGCGGCCCGTCGCGACGCCATCGCGGCGCCGCAGGCGGTCGCGTCGATGGCTCGCGGGGGCTGGCATGGCCGGCCTGGTCGCGCTGATCACGGGACTCGCGGTGGCGGGGAAGGCCCCGCGGAAGGACGTAGAGGCCAGCGCTCCGGCGGCGCGGGGGAGCGGCGCCCCTGCCGCCCTTCCGTGGACGCGAGCCCCCATCGCCGACGCAGCGCCGCCCTCGCCGCCGCTCCCCGTGGACGCCGCGCATCCCCGCGCGTCCGAGCTACGCTCAGCGATCGCGGACTACTACGGGATGCGGTTCGCCGAGGCCAACGACGCCCTGACGGTGCTGGTCGCCTCGAGCGACGCCGACCCCGCCGCCCACTACTACCGGGCGCTCGTGCGCGCCTTCGGGTTCGGCAAGCGCGTCGAGCTGCCCATGGAGCCGCCCCCCGCGGACGCCTGGCCGGACCACCCGGCGCGGCGCGCCGTCCTCGAGCTGGCGATCGCGTTCGAGGAGGGGCGCTGCGGGGCGGCCGCCGAGACCGCGCGCCCGGTCGCGGAAGCCTACCCCCAGGACTTCGAGCTCTGGTTCGCGCTCGGCGAGTGCCTCTTCCACGGGGGAGACCCTCGCGAGGGCTTCGACGCCTTCGTGCGCAGCGTCGAGCTCGAGCCGCGCTTTCTGCCGGCGGTGGTCCACGTGCAGAGCTTCCTCGTGCTTCAGCCGACCGAGCTGCTGATGCGGGCGAGCCGAGTGTGGGGCGAGGCCGGCTACGAGGCGGGCTACCTCGAGGTCGCGTCGGCCAACTGGACCGGGGACGCGCTCCCCACGGAGCCGACGCGGGCGGCGTCGGCGGTGCTCCTGACGGCGTGGCGCCAGGCGCTCGACGGGGACCTCGCAGAAGCCGCGGCCCTTCTCGAGCGG
>JBCDGX010000379.1:0-6094 GCA_038750805.1 Myxococcota bacterium | reverse complement strand
GCAGGCCGCCGCCGCGCGGGACGTGGCCCGCGCCGACCGGGACCGGCTCGCCGCGGACCTCGCGCGGGTCCGGCCCCTCGTGGCCTCGGACGCGCTCCCCCGCTCGCAGCTCGAAGGGCTCGAAGCCTCGCTCCGCGCCGCGGACGCGCGCGTCGCGCAGCTCGCCGCCGGTCAGCGCGCGGCCAGCGTGCGCCGCGGCCGGACGGTCGTACGCGCGCCCACGGAGGGTGTGATCGTCGGGCTCGAGGCCGAGATCGGGGACCTCGTCGCGCCGCAGGTCCCCGTCGCCCAGGTTGTCCGCATGGAGCGCGTCGAGGTCGCTCTCCGCGTGGTCGAAGAGGACTTCGTGCGTCTCGAGACCGGGCTTCAGGCGCAGATCGCGCCGCCTTCGATGCCCGGCTTCTCGCGCACCGGCACCCTCGTGCGCCTCTCGCCCGTCCTCGACCGGCTCACGCGCACCGGCGAGGTCGTCGTGCAGGTCGAGAACGCCGACGGCCGGCTCCGCCCGGGCATGGTCACGGAGGTCGGCATCGAGCTCGAGCGACGCGAGGACGTGCTGCTCGTGCCCTCACGGGCGCTCCTCCTGACGACGCGCACGGACGAGGACGGGCTCGCGCGCCTCTTCGTGGTCGCCGACGGGCGCGCCGAGCGCCGGGACGTGCGCCTCGGCAAGCGCTACGCAGCGGCCGGCGAGCAGCGCGTCGAAATCGTCCAGGGAATCGACGCCGGGGCGGCCGTGGTCGTGCGCGGTCAGACGCTCCTCCGCGACGGGGCGCGCGTGCGCGCTCAACTCGAGGAAGGCAGCGAGCCCGTCGCCGCCGCCGAGACGACATCGCCGGCCAGGGCATCCGAGGGACGGACGAGGCCGTGAGCTCGGGACCCCATCGGCTCTCGGAGGTTGAGGACGCCCAGCGCGAGGAAGACGCTGGCTTCGTCGCCCGCGCGCGCGGCCTCGCGGCGACGAGCATCCGCCGCGCCGTCACGACGACGATGCTTTACCTCGGCTTCGGCGCCTTCGGTCTCTTCGCGCTCCTCCAGCTCCCGGTGAACCAGCTTCCGGAGGTGGAGCTCCCGGTCATCGCCGTCGTGACCACCTACACGGGTGCGTCACCGGCAGACGTCGAGACGCTTCTCACCGAGCCCCTCGAGCGCGCCGTGAGCGGCGTCGCCGGCGCGGAGACGGTTACGAGCACCTCGCGCCAAGGTGCGTCGCTCGTGCTCATCAGCTTCACCTGGGGCACGGACATGGCCGAGGCCGAGGTCGCGGTCCGGAAGAACCTCGACATCTTCGCCGGCGAGCTCCTCCCTGGTGACGCGACCAAGCCGCTGACCTTCGCGTTCGACCCAAGCCTCGCGCCGGTGATGTTCCTGGCTCTCGAGGGGCCCCTCGACGGGCATCAGCTTCGGCGCCTCGCCATCGAACGCGTACAGCCCTACCTGGGGCGCCTCGAAGGCGTCGCGGCGGCCGAGGTCATCGGGGGTCTCGAGCGGCAGGTGCAGGTCCGGCCGAAGCTCCGGCGCCTCCAGGCCCTGGGGATCTCGCCCGCGCAGCTCGTCGACGCCATCCGGGCGGCCAACGTCGTCACGCCCTCGGGCGCCCTTGACGACGGCACACAGGCGATGAACCTCCAGCCGACGGGGCTGTTCGAGGACATCGATCAGATCCGTGACGTGGTCGTCGCCTACCGCGGCGACCGGGCCGTGCTGCTTCGGGACGTGGCCGAGGTCGTCGACGGCTTCGAGGAAGAGACGCACGTCGTCACGTCGAACGGCGCGCGGGCCGTGACCATGGCCATCCGGAAGCAGTCCGACGCGAACACCGTGCAGACCGCGCGCACGGTGCGCGACGCGCTTGCGGGCGTCGTTGCGCGGCTTCCGGAGGGCGTGCGCATCACGCCGCTCTTCGACGAGAGCGCCTCGGTCGTCCGGGCTGTCACGAACCTCGGGCTGACGGCCGTGCAGGCCTTCTTCCTCACGGGCCTCGTGCTGCTGATCTTCCTCCGGAGCTGGCGGACGAGCCTCGTCGCCGTGGTCGCCGTCCCGACCTCGATCCTGCTCGGCTTCGCGGTCATGCAGTGGCTCGACGTCACGCTGAACCTGATCAGCATGGCCGGCCTCGCGCTCGCCATCGGCATGCTCGTCGACAACGGCATCGTCGTGCTCGAGGCGGCTTTCCAGGAGCTCGAGAAGGGCAAGAGCGCGCCGCGGGCCGCCCTCGAGGGCGCGAAGGAGATGAGCCTTCCGCTCTTCGCCTCGACGCTGACGACGGTCGTCGTCTTCCTCCCCATTCTCCTCGTCGAAGGCATCGCCGGCGAGCTCTTTCGGGATCTCGTGCTGACGATCTCCGTGAGCCTCCTCTGCTCGCTTCTGGTGGCCCTGACGCTCGTGCCGCTGATGGCCTCGCGCTTCGCGAACCGCGACACGGAGAGCGTCTTCGCGAAGCGCATGCTGCGCCTGACGGGCGGCCTCGACGACCTCCCACCGGCCTACGAACGCCTGCTCGCCGGCGCGCTTCGGCACCGGAAGCGCGTCCTGCTAGGCGCCTTCGGCGGCTTCGCGCTCGCGGTGCTGGCCGTGCCCTTCCTCGGTCAGGACTTCCTTCCGAAGTCCGACGTGAGCCAGCTGCGCCTCGAGCTCGAGGCGGCGCCCGGAACGAGCATCGACGAGATGCGCGCGCTCGTGGGCGAGGCCGAGGCCATCGTCGAGACCGCCGTACCGGAGGCGGAGGTGATCAGCGCGGATTACGGAGCCTCCGAGGGCTTCGCGGCGCTCTTCGGTGCAACGGCGAACCGCGGGACCATGCGCGTCCGCCTACCTCCGCCAGGCGATCGCGCGCGCTCGCAGCAGGAGATCGAGGCGGCCCTGGCGCCGCGCTTCCGGACCGAGCTCGCGGGGCTCGAGGTGCGCATCGAGGCGTTCAGCCTCGGCGGCGCTGGGGGCGATATCGCCCTGAAGGTCTTCGCCGACGATCTCGAGGTGCTTCGGGACTACGGGGAGCGGATCCGCGACCGCGTCGCGCGCGTGGAGGGCGTCGAGCAGGCGCGCTTCTCCATGGTGCAGGGGAGCCCGGAGCTCGAGCTCGACCTCGACCGCTCGCGTATGCGGCAGCTCGGCATCGCGCCGGCGGAGGTCACGAGCGCCGTGGCCATCGTCTACCAGGGCGAGACGGCGACCTTCTTCCGCGACGACGAGGGGGAGCACTCGATCCGCGTCCGCGCGGCGCGAAACGAGCGCGGCGACCTCGACCGGCTCCGCTATCTGCCCATCCCGCTGCCCCAGGCAAGCGGCGAGGCCTCGCCCCTGAGCGCCAGCCGCTTCATCCCGCTCAGCGCCGTCGCCGAGGTGCGCGACCAGCTCGGCCCCGTGGACATCGAGCACGAGTCCCAGCGCCGTCTCGCCACGGTCGCGCTTACCGTGGAAGGTCGCAACCTCGGCTCCGTGGTGCGCGACGTCGAGGAGGAGCTGCGCGCGATGGAGCTCCCGGAGGGCGTGCAGGTCATCACCGGCGGCGCGGCCGAGGATCTCCGCGACGCCTTCATGAAGCTCGCGCTCGCCCTGCTGGCGGCGCTGACGCTCGTCTACATGGTGATGGCGTCGCAGTTCGAGTCGCTGGTCGAGCCCTTTGTCATCATGTTCACCGTGCCGCTCGCGAGCGTCGGCGTGGTTCTCGCGCTGATGCTCACCGGGACGACGCTCCAGGTGACGGCGCTCGTCGGGGTGATCCTCCTCGGCGGCGTGATCGTGAACAACGGGATCGTGCTCATCGACGTGCTCAAGCGGCGCCGCGCCGAGGGGCGGGATCTCGTCGACGCGGCGCTCGAGGCCGCCCGCACGCGGCTCCGGCCCATCCTGATGACGGCGCTGACGACGATCCTCGGTATGTTCCCGCTCGCCCTCGGCATCGGGGATGGCGCGGAGACCTGGGCGCCCATGGCGCGCGCGGTGATCGGCGGGATGATCGTCGGCACGGCGCTGACGCTCTTCGTGATCCCCGTGCTCTACGTGAGCGTGCGCGGCTACCTCGACCGGCCCCGCGGTGAGCGTGTGAGCGCGGAGGAAGAGAGCCCGCGGGAGGTCGACCGAGCTGCTCCAGTGAGCGCGGCACGCGTCCTGACGCCCCCACTCGGCTGAGCGGAGCGCTCACGGCAACGCTGGTTGAAGGACCAAGCTATTGGTCCGACCTTGCGCGCCGGGCCCACCCGATGCCGCAGCTGTTCTACCTCCTCGTCCTTCTTCTTCCGGTCTCCCTGCCGCTCGCGCTCGCGCGATGGCTGTGGCTTGCCCCGCTGCGCGCGCGCCTCGACGCCGACCCGCCTTCAGCCATGAGGCGTTGGCTGTGGGTGGCACTCTCGGACCTCTACCTCGATACGGATCCCAGTCTGTTCGATGAGGAGCTGCGTACTGCGATACTCGGGAGCGGACTGCCCGTCTCCGAGGTCGAGGCCATTTTGGAGCTCGAGGTCGGACCGGTGGTCGGCCCCAACCTGTTCGACGTTGCCGGCGAGTGGAGCGGCTTCGACGAAACGTGGCTGCTTCGGGAAATCGCTCGCCTGAAGACCCGCCGCGCGCTCCGCTTCCTCCACTTCTTCGCCGCGTCTCCGACGGCCTTCGTGGCGCGCGCCAGCCTTCGCGAGATGCTCACGCGTCTGGGACCATCGCGCTGAAGGCGACCGGTCTTCCGGGGTCACCGCAGCTGCCAGAGGATGAGGTCGAGCTTCTTGAGCGGCGTCAGGTCGGCGTCGGGGTACGTGGCGTCGAAGGCACGAAGCGCGGCGACCCCAACGGGTCGGACGAGGGCCGCCGCGTACCAGTCGGCCAGCGCTCGATGTACTGCAACGACCCCATCGAGGCGGCGAGCCGAGCCCGGCGCGGGCAGCCTCATTCCAACGTTCCTGAGCACGAGCGAGTCGATCACGGGCTCACGGGGGTCGACGGTTGCGACGAGCTTCGACGCGAACGACGCTTCGACTCGACCGAGCTCCGCGTTCAGCGATCGCAGCACGGCCTCGAAGCCGCGCCGCTCGCGCTTCTCTCGCTCGAGCTCGGCGTAGAAGACCGCCTGCCAGGCCTTATTCCGTCGGACCCGGTAGAACCCGTTGAACCTGCGCCGAAAATCTCGGTCGATCCGGGCGTCGGTCCTCGCGAAGTTGGCTTGGATCCACTGGTACCTCGCGAGGCCCGGCTCGACGCGCGAGAGGGCCTCTTGGACGTTCATCGAGCTCAAGTCCATCGCGGTCGAGGTGGGCCTGAGCGGGGCGAACGGGTCAGGGAATTCTCACCGCTCCGCTCACTCCGCCCACGCGGCCGCCACGGCGGCGCGGCTATCGGGCCCCGTGGCGACGCTTGGGCCCAAAGACGACGAGGGGCCTCGACGTGTGAACCGTGCGGGACGAACGCATCACGCGCCTCGAAGTCCGCCTCGTCTGACGGCCACGCCGCGACGCAACTACCGCTGCGGGGCGAAGACGAAGGGGTAGGCGAAGTCGACGCTGCCGCCCACGGGGCCCGGATGGAAGCGGAGGCGGCCGATGCGCTGGGCGACACAGGCAGCGAGGGCCGCGTCGTTCGTCGTGTTCTCGACGGTCCGCGCGCCGCTGACGGTGCCGCGCTCGGTGACCGTGAAGCGCACGCGCACCGTGCCGGCGAGGGTCGGGTTCCGGCCGAGCTGGGTCTCGTAGCAGCGCTGGATGGCGCGGATGCGCCCGCGGATGGTCCGGCTGACGATGGCCGGGTCGAAGTCGCCACTCCCTCCGACGTCGCCGCCGCCGGTCACGGTGATGTGGCCGCGCGGCGCCGTCTCGCGGACGTCGCGGGTCGCGACGGCCATGCTCGCCATCGTGGGCGCGTGGTCGCCGACGCCGCCGACGCCCGAGCCGCGCTGGCCCGCGCGGGGGCGAAGCTCGCTCGAGCCGCGATGGGCGACGTCGACGCCGGCGACCAGGGCCAGCACGGCCTGCGCGTCGGTGGTCGTGGCGCCGCCCATGAGCACGTCCGAGAGCGCGCCCTCCGACGCGCCGAGGGCCCCGATGATCAGCGCCTCGGCGGTGGCCGCGACCTCCTCCGTGAGGCGCGCGCGCTCTTCCGAGGAGGGCCG
>JBCDGX010000378.1:0-6107 GCA_038750805.1 Myxococcota bacterium | reverse complement strand
CTACGCCGCGCCGGGCGGCGAGCCGGTCCTGCGCACGGTCACCCTGCGCTGCGGCGCATGAGGGAGTCGCAGCTCTGAGCGCCTCGCGGCGCACCGGACGCCTGGAGCGCCCGCGGCCTTGGGAGGGGTCGCGGGCGTTCGGCGTTCTATTCGAGGGCGGTACCGGCTTTCCTTAGCGCTTCAACCTCGTCGATCCGGCGACACGCGTCCGCGGGCGCCCTGTTTTGTTCGAGGGCGGTATCGGCTTTCCCTAGCGCTTCAACCTTGTCGATCCGGCGACACGCGTCCGCGGGCGCCCCAACCCGCGAAGGTGCGGGTGGGCCGTGTTGTTCGAGGGCGGTACCGGCTTTCCTTAGCGCTTCAACCTCGTCGATCCGGCGACACGCGTCCGCGGGCGCCCCAGCCCGCGGGTTGTTCGAGGGCGGAACCGGCTTTCCTTAGCGCTTCAACCTCGTCGATCAGGCGACATGCGTCCGCGGGCGCCCCAACCCGCGGAGGAGCAGGTGCCCCCGGTTGTTCGAGGGCGGTACCGGCTTTCCTTGGCGCTCCAACCTTGTCGATCCGGCGACACGTGTCCGCGGGCGCTCGGCGCGTCCAGCGAGCGGCGGGCTGCGCCGCGTTGGGGCGTGACTTCCAGGGCGGCCCGGTCGCGCCGCGGGCGCTAGTCTCGCGTTTGCGTGACCTCGATCCCCCCGTCCGTACCGCCGCCTTTCGCGCCCCTGGCGCTTGCCTTTGCCCTCGCGCTCGGTGCGCTCGCGGGCCTTTTCGCGTGGCTCGTGGGCGCCACACCGGCGGGGGCCGTGGCCACCGGCGCGCTCGGCGCGGGCGTGGCCTACGCCATCGCGACCCGCCGGGACCGGCGCCGGCGCCGCATCGCGGCCGCGCCTTTCCCGGCGGCCTGGCGGAAGGTGCTCGAGGGAGAGGTCGCCTACTACCGGGACCTCGAGGCCCCGGAGCGCGCGCGCTTCGAGCGCGAGGTCGCCTACTTCCTCGCCGAGCAGCGCATCGCGGGCCCGCGTGGCGCCGCTGTCGCGGACGACCTCCGCGTGCTCGTCGCGGCGAGCGCCGTGGTGCTCGCCTTCGGCCGGCCGGGCTACCGCTACCCCACGGCGCGGGACGTCGTGGTCTACGACGACGCCTTCAGCGACGATTACGCGGTCGACGCGGGCGGCCCGATCCTCGGCATGGTGCACCAGCAGGGGCCCATCCTCTTCAGCGCCAAGGCGCTGAGGCAGGGCTTCCGTGGCGAACGCGACGGGCTGAACGTCGGCTACCACGAGCTCGCGCACGTCCTCGACTTCGACGGCGGCCCGGCGGACGGCGTCCCCTCCATGATGCCCTTCGGGAGCATCGGGCCGTGGACCCGGCTGATGAGCCAGGAGTACGAGAAGAACCAGAAGCGCCGGCGCGCGCGGCGAAAAGACGTGCTCCGCCAGTACGCCTTCACGAACGAGGCGGAGTTCTTCGCGGTCGCGACGGAGGTCTTCTTCGAGCAGCCGCGCAAGCTCAAGGGCAAGCACCCCGAGCTCTACGGGCTCCTCGTCGAGACCTACGGTCAGGACCCGGCGGCCTGATCTCGGCTCGGGCGCGGCGCGTGGAGGTCGAAGCGGATCGCCGCCGCGCGGATGACGAAGGTCACCGCGGCGCCCGCGAGGAGCCCCTCGGTCCGCGCGAGGCCGAGGTGATGCGCGCCGAAGAGCACGGCGGCGCCGGCCAGCGCGGCCGTCGCGTAGATGTCCTGCCTCAGCAGGAGCGGCGTGACGTTCGCGACCACGTCGCGGAGGAGGCCGCCGGCCGTCGCCGTCAGCGTCCCCATGATCACGACGACGAGCCCCGGGTGCCCGAGCGCCAGCGCCTTGTCCGCGCCGAGCGCCGCGAATACGGCGAGGCCGATGGCGTCGGCCCAGACCTTCGCGCGGAAGCGCTCCCACACCGGATGCAGGAACCACGCGAGGAGCCCGCCGGCGAGCGCGAGCCAGAGCGTCACCGTGTCGTCCAGCCAGAACACCGGCTCGCCGAGGAGCACGTCGCGAAGCGTCCCGCCGCCGACCGCGGGCAGAAAGCCCAGGGCCACCACGCCGAAGGCGTCCATGTCCTGGCGCACCGCGGCCACGCCGCCGCTCATCGCGAAGACGAGCACGCCGGCGCGGTCGAGGATCGTGAGCCAGAGGTCCGCGTCCATGAGCGCCGGAAGGTGAGGCGGCCGCGCCCGGACGCAAGGCCCGCGGCGTGAGCCCGCGAGGTCCGCGGTCGCGATCGGAGACTCGGGACACTACCTTCCCCCCGTGCTCTACCGCGCCGAGGCGACCATCGCCGCGCCCGCCGCCCACGTCTGGGCCGTGCTCACCGAGTTCGACGCCTACGGCGCCTGGAACCCCTTCACGCCGGTCGTCCGCCTGGGAGGCCCCCTCGCCATCGGGACGAAGGTGAGCATGCGGGTGCGCATCTACGGCTTCGCGCAGCCGCAGAGCGAGCGCATCTCGGCCCTCGAGCCCGGCCGGCTCCTGGCCTGGGGCTTCGGCGGACCCTTCGTGCGGGCGGACCGGCGGCAGACCGTCGAGGATCTCGGCGAGGGCACGAGCCGCTACGTGACCGAAGACCGCATCGAAGGGCCCCTCGCCGGAGTGGTGGAAGCGCTCCTCGGGAATCGCCTCCGCGCCGGCTTCCAGGGCGTCGCCGAGGGACTGAAGGCGCGCGCCGAAGCGACCTGCTGAGCGCGTGCGCCAAGCGCCTACCCGCGTATGCGCCTAAGCGGATTTCTGAAGATCTCCACGGGAAGGGTGCGTCTTCGGCACCTCCGTGAGCGCGGGAAGATTCACGGCACTCATACGATGAACTCCGGTCTCGTCGAGGAGAGGAGTGACGGATGGTTCATCGGTTCTTGGGGCTCGTGGCGGTCGTTCTCACGCTCTTCGGGGCGGCTCGTGGAGCGGCTCAACCGGTGGAGGGGCCCATCGAGGCGCCCTTCCTCGCGCGGGAGAACGCGGTGCCCGTTCACGATCCCGGCGACGTGCTCGAGGAGGGCGACACGGGGCTGACCGGCCTGGTCATCGACGCGGATGCGGACGGCGCGACGCTCGGGGGCGTCGAGGTCACGGTGCTTCGCTACGGCACGGTCGTTCGCCGGGTCCTCACGACGCTCGGCGGTCGCTATCAGATCCGGCTGCCTCCGGGCGTGTACGAGCTGCGCTTCCAGTTGGCCTTCTACCGGAGCGGTCGCATCGAGAACGTCCGGGTGCGTGCCGGACGCATCGAGTACCTCGAGGAACTGAGCCTGAGCCTCGATACGAGCTCGCTCGGGGAGGCGGCCGTCACGAACTACCGCATCGACACGAACACGGAGGCCGCGCAGACGCGCATTCGCGGGGGCTCCGATCGTGTGTCGCAGGAGGCGTTCGGCGGCCGCCGTCGGGCGCGTCGGGCCCGGCGCCGCGCCCGGCCCGCTGACGTTAACCACGCGCGTAGCTACCGGACCGCGCCGCCGCTCGCGCCGCCGCTCGCGCCGCCGCGGCCCGTCTCCCGCGAGGGCTACCGGCACGTCGACGTCAGCCCCTTCGTGACCACCGCCGCCGACGCGCGCTCGACCTTCGCCATCGACGTGGACACGGCGAGCTACACGAACGTCCGCCGCCACCTTCTCCGTGAGGATCGCCTCCCGCCGCCCGACGCCGTGCGCCTCGAGGAGATGGTGAACTACTTCCGCTACGAGGGGCGGCGGCCCGCGGGTGCGCACCCCGTCGGTCCCGAAGCCGAGGTGCGCGTCTGCCCCTGGAACGCGGAGCACCTGCTGATGCGCGTCGCCCTCCGCACCGCGCCGCTTCCCACCTCCGAGACGCCGCCCCGGAACCTCGTCTTCCTCGTCGACGTGAGCGGGTCCATGGCGGCCCCCTTCAAGCTCGCTCTCGTGCGCCAGGGGCTTACCGCGCTGGTCGGGGAGCTCCGCGCCCAGGACCGCGTCGCCATCGTGGTCTACGCGGGAGCGAGCGGCGTCGTGCTCCCGCCCACGCCCGGCGACCGGCGGCGGACGATCCGGCGCGCGCTCGCGCGCCTCGAGGCTGGCGGCTCGACCCATGGCGCGGCGGGCATCGAGCTCGCCTACCAACTGGCCCGCGCGTCCTTCCACGAGGGCGGCGTGAACCGCGTGATCCTCGCGACGGACGGGGACTTCAACGTCGGCCCCTCGAGCGAGGGCGAGCTCGTCCGCCTCATCGAGCGCGAGCGCGCCTCGGGCGTCTTCCTCACGGTGCTCGGCGTCGGTTTCGGCGACTTCCAGGACGCGCACATGGAGGCCCTCGCGGACCACGGGAACGGCAACTACGCCTACATCGACTCGCTCCGGGAGGCGAAGCGCGTGCTCGTCCGCGAGGCGAGCGCGACGCTCGTGACCGTCGCCCAGGACGTGAAGATCCAGGTCGAGCTGAACCCGACGCACGTCGCGCGGCACCGCCTGCTCGGCTACGAGAACCGGCTCCTCGCGCATCAGGACTTCCGGAACGACGCGCGCGATGCCGGCGAGGTCGGCGCCGGCCACCAGGTCACGGCCTTCTACGAGCTGGTACCCTGGTCGGCGAGCGACGCGCGCGGACCCGACGTGCCCGCGAGCCGCTACCAGCGCGCGCAGGCCGCCTCGACCGCGGCCCACGACGCGGAGATCGCCTTCGTCCGCGTCCGCTACCAGCGCCCCCGAGGGAGTCGAGGCCGCGAGCTCGCGCTCCCCGTGCCCCGGCCAGCGCCGGCCGCGCTGCGGGCCACGCCGAGCGACGCCTTCCGCTTCGGCTCCGCCGTCGCGGGCTTCGCGCTCTGGCTGCGCGAGGATCCGCTCGCCAAGCCGAACCTCCGGGCGCTTCGCCTCCAGGCCACGGGGAGCCTCGGCCCGGACCCGCACGGTCTGCGCGCGGAGCTCCTCGCCATGATGGGGCGCGCCGAGCGACTCCGCGGCGAGCGCTGAGCCCTACTCGTCGCGGCAGGGGCTCCGGCGGACCTGCTTCGTGCGCTCGATGTCGCGGGTGACGCGGGTCTCGTCGGCGGTCGCGATGCGAAGCTCGGCGAGCGCGCTCTTCGCCCCCCGGCCCATGGGCTCGGCGATGCGGAAATACACCCACTGGCCCTCGCGGCGGTCGCTCACCAGCCCGGCCTGGCGGAGGATCGTGAGGTGCCGCGAGGCGCGCGATTGCGTGATGTCGAGGCCGCACTCCACGTCGCACACGCAGAGCTCCCCGAGCTCCTGCAGCACCCGCAGGATCCGAACCCGGGTCTCGTCGGCGAGGGCCTTGTGGAGCGCGATCACGTGCCGCATCGACGGCCGGAACATACCAGGTGCCCCGGGTGATCCGCCCACCTCGACGACCTGCCTAGAAGATCACCGTCCCGGCGATCGGCACGTTGGCCTCGAGCCCGTCCGCGCGGAGCACGAGCATCGCGTCGAAGGGCGGGTCTTCGCCGGTCAGGTCGCAGGTGAAGGCGACGTCGATGCGGGCCTCGCCGCCCGTGGGCACGGCGCCCATCGTCGGCGTCGCCTGCAGAAAGACCCGCAGGGCGTCCACGTCGAAGGCGGTCGCTTCGGTGGCCCCGGGGGCGCGAAGGACCACCGTACCCACGGGCTGCGGGCAGGGGCTCACGCCGACCACGTGCGTGAAGGCGAGGGCTTCCGGGGAGACCTCGAGCGCGAGCGCCGGGGCGTCGGGGCCCGGCCCATCGAGGGGCATGCCGCCGTCCATGCCCGCGTCGCTCGCCCCGTCCGGAGCGCCGCCGTCCCGGAGCGTCCCGCCCAGCACGACCCGGTCCCGCAGGCACCCGGGCGCGGCGAGGAGCGTCACCAGGGCGAGGGCCATCAGGGGGCGCATGCCGACCTCACGAGCGCGCCGAAGGGGTGCCGGGGGTGGGCGCGAAGGAAGCGCGCGCCCGCCGCGGGGTCCGCGTTCCGCGCGCATCGGACGAGCGTGTGAAGGGCCTCGGCCTCGGCCGCGTACGCGGGCGCGGGGAAGGCGCGCCGATGGCGCTCGAGCCAGCCCGCGGCCGCGTCGACCTCACCGGCGCGCCACGCGCTCATGGCCCGCTCGAGGAGCTCGGACTCGCTCACCTCCGCGGGCTCGGCCTCGCGGGCGGCG
>JBCDGX010000377.1:0-6109 GCA_038750805.1 Myxococcota bacterium | reverse complement strand
CGCTGGCGCGCGCGCCTGCGCCATCACCTCCCACGCTTCGACCTCGGGAGCATCTGGGCGTGGTTCGACGTCGTGCCCGTGCAGGAGCTTCGCGCGGAGCTCGTGCGCGAGCTCGGCACCCGGGCCCATGGCGATCCGCGGCGTCCTTTCACGCTCGGGGCAGCGCTCCTCGGCCGCCGCGCGGACCCCGATCGCCAGGGACCACCCGAGCACGACGGCGGGGGCGAGGCCTGGCTCCGCGTCCGCCGGCGACGCTTCTCGGCCGGGGCACGGGTGAGCGCCTGGGGCGGCGCGCTCCAGCCGCTCGTCCGGGCGACGGGCGACCTCCAGGCGCGCGCGCATCGTTCGCTCTGGCTCTATGGACGCGCCGCACTCTGGCGCCTGAGCGACCTCGAGGGCGAGGCGATCGCGAGCGTCGCCGGCACGTTCGGCGTGCGCCTGGACCTGGCTGCGGTGACCCGTCTCCGTGGCGAGGTCGAGCTCGCCTGGACCGAGAACGAAGGCACCCGCCTGCGCGGGCTCGCGTCCCTAGTGCTGGGGGTGCTGCGATGAAGCACGGCGCGGCCCAGCGGCTCAGCTGCGCGCTCGCCTTCACGGCGACGCTCGCGCTGGGGGCGACGCTCGGGGACGCGCGCGCGACCCCGAGCGCGGGCGGCGCATTGGTCTCTCCCCGCATCTATCCGCCCCAGCGGCTCCAGCTGCGCATGAACCACGCGCTGGCGGAGCACGCCGAGCTCGCCTGCTCCCGCTGCCACGTGGACGCGCCCGGGAGCGCGCGGAGCGCGGACCGGCTCCTGCCGCCCGAGGCGAGCTGCGCCCCCTGCCACGCGGAGGACCTCGACCGGGACGGCGCGGCGGCGGATTGCGGCCTCTGCCACGTCGGCACGCCGCGCGGCGAGCGAACGATCGTCCGGTCCGAGATCCCGGCCTCGCGCCTCCGCTTCTCCCACGCGGCGCACCTCGAGACGCCCGCCGACGCCGCGACCGAGCGGCGCGCCTGCCTGGGGTGCCACCCCGGCGTGGACGGGGCCGCCATGGCCACCCGGGCCCACCTCCCGACCATGGAGAGCTGCTTTCGCTGCCACGGCGGCGATGGGGTGGGCCGCCACACGGAAGGCGCACCCGGGGCGTGCGCCACCTGCCACCTCACCGGCGCCGACGGGCGGCTGGTGCAGACCTTCCCAGAGGGCACGCTCGTCCCGCCCGATTGGCTCCACGGCATGGGCCACGACCGGGACTTCCTCGTCCGGCATCGCTGGGTCGCCGCCGACCAGGGGGAGCGCTGTGCCGCCTGCCACGCGGAGCGCGATTGCCGGGACTGTCACGACGGCCGTGTGCGTCCGGCCCGGGTACATCGGGGCGATTTCCTGCGCGCCCATGCCGAGACCGCCCGCCGGAACGAGGGGCGCTGCGCCGGATGCCACACGGTCCAGCGCTTCTGCACCGAATGCCACGGACGCCTCGGCATCGCGACGGTCACGGCGCCGGCCGCGGCCGCGGGTCCCTGGCATCCGCCCGGCTACGCGGGCCCGGCCCACGGCGTGGACGCGCGCCGGAGCCTCTCGACCTGCGCGAGCTGCCACGCGGAGAACGATTGCGTCGCCTGCCACGGCGCCGGGAGCGTCGGGGGCCTCGGGCTCTCGCCCCATCCGCCGGGCTTCGCGGCCCGCTGTGGGGCCGCGCGCCGCCAGAACGAGCGCGCCTGCCGCACCTGCCATGGGGCCGCGCTCGAGGGCCTCTGCCCCTGAGCCGCGGCTATTTGCCGCCCGTGGGCGGGCGCGCGGGGCCGACGCCGCGGTCGAAGAGCGCGTCCGCGTCGGAGCTGAGCTCCGCGAGGACGTGCGCGGGACGCGCCCCGGGCTCCGTCCCCTCACGATGGGCCGCGGACGTCTCGCCCGCCGGCGCCGGCGCGCCGACGAGCGTGTCCGGCGAGGTGTCCGGCCGCGACGCGAGGGGCGCCTCCGTCGCGAGCTCCGCCGTGTCGGCCCCGGGAAACGCCGCCGAAGTCAGGGACTCGAGCGCGGGCGCGTCGTCCTCGGCGAAACCGACGCGCCAGGCGTCGAAGCGCTGGGAGCCGGGCGCGAGCTCCTCGTAGATCGCCGCGAGGCGGCGGCGGCGCGCGGCCGCGCCGAAGCCCCCGAGGACCCGGGCGAACGCGGCGTCCCCGAGGCGGGCGGCCAGGTCCGGCTCGCGAAGCACGGCCAGCACCGCGTCCGCCAAGGCGGCCTCGTCGCCGGGAGGGACGAGCAGCGCCTCGACGTCGTCGCGCAGGAGCTCGGTGATGGCCGGCACGGCGGCGGCGACGATGGGACGGCGGCTCGCCATCGCTTCGAGGAGCGGCGCAGGGAGCGCCCCGAGCTCGAGATAACGCGGCGCCGCCGCCGCCGGGACGAGCAGCACGTCCGCGGCCGCGAGGACCGCGGGCAAGAAGCGAGACCGCGGCTCGCCCGCGACGTCGACGACCTCCCCGAGACCGAAGCCGTCGGCCAGGCGCCGAAGCCCGTCCCGCCGCCCCGGGTCGGCCTCGCCCGCGAAGAGCGCGCGCACGGGCCGCACGAGCCCCACCTCGCGGATCGCGGCGAGCGCCGACGCCAGGGCGCGCTCGGGGCCGAAGCCCCCGAGGTAGAGCAGACGCGCCGCCGGCGCCGGGGCGTGCGCCGGGCAGCCGTCGAAGCTGTCCACGTCGACACCCGGGGGAAGCACCTCGACCCAGCGGCCCGGCGCCCGGACGGCCAGCGCCGCAGCCTCGCTCCCGACGAGGACGAGATCGGCGGCGTCGAGGCATTCGTGATGATCGCGATGCCACGCACCTTCGGCCGCCGCACCCTCGAGCTCGTTCGGGTAGGTGCCGACCTCGTAGACGAGCTGGAAGCCCATGAGATCGCGATACGCCGCCGCGGCGACGCCTTCGGCCGGGCCGCGCACGTGCACGATATCGTAGCTCGAGGCCTCGAGCTGGCGTCGGACCGCCCGCGCGAACGTCGCTCGCCCCTCTCCCGGCGTGCCCGTCACGGGGACGCGAAAGAGCCGCGCGCCGGCCATGCGGCTTTGGTGCGGAAGGCGCGCGTGCTTCAGCGTCACCACGTCCAGCTCGGCGCGAATGGCGTTCGCCAGGGACATCAAGGCGTTCGCGTGCGCGTTCATCCCGGGCAGCGTGCCGAAGCCCGTCGCCAGCACCCGAAGCGGGTCCCTCTCCAATCCACCCCTCACCTCCCCAGCCTATCGGGGGTGGCGAGCCTGGGCGAGGCCGCCCTTGCGGAACGCGGCGTCGATTGTCTAGAACGGACCGTGGGGCAGAGGGCCCCGGAGGACAGTACGTGAATCAGCTGGCGCGCTTTTTGGCCGAACACATCGTCGTGGATTTCGACGGGGGCCTCGACATCGACACGGTCCGCAAGTTTCTACGGGACGACGACACTCGGGAGTCGCGCGTGCTCCTCAACAAGCTCATCGAGGACAAGGGCGTCGACGAGCTGATGATCACCGTCGCGGATTGCCTCAAGGAGCACATCCGCACGGGGATCAACGAGGACACGATCCGCCAGCAGCTCGTCACCTACGGCGACTCCTGAGTCGCGCGTGCGCACCGGGGGCTCTCCCTCTAAGCTCGCCGCCGTGCCGAGCCCGCACCGCCTCCCGCTCCGTGCTCTTCTCCTGATGGCCCTCGCCCTCGGCGCGCTCTCGAGCTGCGGCGGAGACGAGGAGCCCGAAGACGTCACAATCGTGGAGCCCCCGCCTCCGCGCCCCGAGGACGAGCCCTTCGAGCTTCCGGGGATCGACACGAGCGAGCTCCGCGACGCCGACGCGCGCCGCTGGCGAAGCCTCGTGGGCGAGCTGACCACGCCCTGCGGGCAGCCGGAGACGATCCGCGAGTGCGTCGAGGGGGCCGTGACCTGCGGCGCCTGCGTGCCCGCGGCTCGCTACCTGCTCCGGCTCGTCGCCGAGGGCGAGGACGTGCGGCGTATCCGCGAGCTCTACCGCCTGCGCTACGAGGGCGAGCCCACGCGCGTCGACACGATGGACGCGCCGATCCGCGGAGCCGGCGGCTCGGAGCTCGGCGCCGAGGTCACCATCGTGGAGTTCAGCGACTTCGAGTGCCCCTATTGCGGCGCCGCCGCGCCGCTCCTCGAGCGGCTCCTCGAGCTCTACGAGGGCAAGGTCCGCCTCGTCTTCATGCACTACCCGCTGAGCGGCCACGAACACGCCTTCGAGGCGGCCAAGGCGAGCATCGCGGCCGGCCGGCAGGGCAAGTTCTGGGAGATGCACGACACGCTCTTCGCGAACCAGACGGCCCTCACACCCTCGGACATCACGCGCTACGCCGAGCGCGTCGGCCTCGACATGGAGCGCTTCCGCCGGGACCTCGAGGACCCGGAGGTCGAGGCCGAGGTGCAGGCCCAGAAGGACGAGGGGCGGCGCCTGGGCGTGAACTCGACGCCGACGCTCTTCATCAACGGGCGTAAGTTCGACGAGAGCCCGGAGAGCCTGGGGATCTACCTGCGCGAGGCCCTCGGCGAATGATCCCGCGGGCACGCGCTTACGATCGATGAAGCGCCGCGCTTCCCTTTGAATCCCTCGCCCGCGCCCCCGTCGGAGAACCGATCATGACTCGCCTGCCCCTCGCGCTCGCCCTCGTCGTCTTCGGCGCCATCGCCGGCGTCGCCCTCCCGGCCCTCGCCATCGAGCAGGGCGCGCGCGCCCCGGAGATCGGGCTCCGGGACACGGCGGGGCAGCCCGTCCGCCTCGGCGAGCTCCGCGGGAAGGTCGTGCTCGTGGACTTCTGGGCCTCCTGGTGCGCGCCCTGTCGCCAGGAGATGCCGGCGCTCGAGCGCCTCCACACGCGCTACGCGGACCGAGGCCTCGTCATCGTCGGGGTCAACATCGACCGCGACGAGGCGAACATGCGCGGCTTCCTCGAGCGCACGCCGGTCTCCTTCCGCGTGGTGCACGACGGGTCCCATCAGGTCGCCGACCGCTACGCGCCGCCGCGCATGCCCTCAAGCTACCTCGTCGACCAGCGCGGGGTGATCCGCTACGTGCACGAGGGCTACCGCCGCGGCGACGCCGAGGAGATCGAGCGGCGCATTCGCGACCTTCTCTGAGCCCGCTCAGCGCGAGAGCTGAACGCGCTTCTCGTTCAGGAACGCCGTGAGCTGCTCGGACACGTAGATCGCGAGGTCCGTGTCCGCCTGGCTGAACTCGCCGCCGCGGAGCCGATCGTAGAGCGTGATCACGCCGAGCAGGCGGCCGTGGTGCGCAAGGGAGAGCAGGAGCCCGGGACCCGGGGCGGGCGTGCCGTCCACCTCCGCGTCGTAGCGATCGTCGCTGGCGGCGTCCTCGACGCGGAGCGCGCCGCCGAGGGCCCGCGCCGCCGTGCCGAGGAGCCCGCGCACGGGGTAGGCCTGACCGCGCCGCGTCTCCGCGCCCGGGCCCCGCGTGACGGCGACGCGAAGCACGTCCGCGTCGATGTCGTAGAGGCTGGCAGAGAAGCGCTCGGTCGGCAGAAGGGTCTCGAAGAGGTCCGAGGCGAACTGGAGCGCGTCGAGCGGCGAGTCGAGGAAGAAGAGGTCCTGGCAGGCCTCGAAGGCGTCAGCGAGGCGCTGGTCCTGCTCGTTGGTGGTGCGGCGCGGCCGCGACTCCGGCACCACGGGGCTGTTGATGCTCTCGACGGCGGCCGGGGGCTCGGTCTGGAGGCTCCGCTCGACGACCAGATCCCCCACCCAATCCTTGAGCTGCGCGGTGACGAGCGGCGGGCGGAGCGGATGCTCGCTCCACTCGTGGTCGAAGATGGCGACGTTCACGAACTTGCCCGGCGGGCGGTCGTCGAGGTCGCCCATGAGGGCCTCGACGCGATCGCGGCCGAGCGCTTCCGCGACCAGCGGCTCCGTGCCCCGGGGGACGTAATAGCTGCGCTCCCGATAGGTCAGCGGGTTGTCGTCGCCGGGGTCCTCGTCGCGGAAGGCGAGGAGACGCCACGCCACGTCCTCGAAGGTCCCCGACTCGGCCTTGCCCGGCGCCGACGCGGGCGCCGGGGGCTCGGCCGGGACCGTGGGCGCGGCCTCCGACGAGCCGGAGGGCTCCGGCGGCGGCGCGGCCTCCGACGAGCCGG
>JBCDGX010000376.1:0-6130 GCA_038750805.1 Myxococcota bacterium | reverse complement strand
CGGCCTCGGCGTCGGCGTCGCGTTCGTCGCCATCGGGGCGCTTGGCGTCGCTCCGCACGCGGGCGCGCTGCGCCTCCCGGTGGTCGCCTACGTGCTCGTCATCGCCGCGATGGTCGCGGCGGCGCTCCCGCTCCCGAGGCAGAGCGGTCTCCTCGCAGGCCTCGGCGCCGTCCTCTTCGCCGTCAGCGACCTCTTCGTCGCGCGCGAGCGCTTCGTTCGCGAGGACTTCAAGAACCGACTCGTCGGCCTGCCGCTCTACTACGCGGGTCAGCTTCTCATCGCCTGGAGCACGCTCCGCTAGCCCATGCCCTACCTCGAGCAGCTCGCGCCCCTGGCGCTTCTCCTGACGGTCGTCGCCCTCGTCATCGGCCGGCTCCCGGCGGTCGACCTCGGTCACTCGGCCGCCTTTCGCGCTCGGCGCGTCCAGAACTGGCTCCCCCTCGGGCTGACCTACGCCTTCCTCTACATGGGCCGGTACAACCTGAAGGTCAGCCAGCACGCCTTCGGCGACCTCCTTCGCGACGGCGAGCCGCTGATGACGAACGCCGACTTCGCGACGATCTTCGGCGTCGGCACCGTCGTCTACGGGACCTCGTTTCTCATCAACGGGCCCCTCACGGACCGCTTCGGGGGCAAGCGCGCGATCCTCCTCGGCGCTGGCGGGGCGGCGCTCGCAAACCTCGCCATGGGCGCCATCACGTGGCGCATCCTGGCCGTGGGCCCGGACGCCAGCCCCCTCGCGGGGCAGCTCACGCTCGTCCTCAGCGGCCTCTACGCGCTGAACATGTACTTCCAGAGCTTCGGCGCCGTGGCGATCGTGAAGGTGAACGCCCCCTGGTTCCACGTACGCGAGCGCGGGGTCTTCGGGGCCATCTTCGGCATCCTGATCAGCCTCGGCATCTACTTCGCCTTCGACTGGGGCTACCTGATCCTCGAGCACGTGGGGCTCGCCTGGGTGTTCCTCGTGCCCGCGGCGCTCCTCGCCGTCTTCTGGGTCATCGACCTCGTGCGCGTGGAGGACACGCCCGGGGACGCCGGCTTCGACGATTTCGACACCGCCGACGCGTCGTCGGGGGACGACGGCCCGCGGCTCTCGGTGCGCGAGGTCTTCCTCCGCATGGTCCGGGACCCGGTCATCGTAACCATCGCCCTCGTCGAGTTCTGCAGCGGGTTCCTCCGCCAGGCGATCATGCAGTGGTTCCGAACCTTCGCGAAGCAGACGGACGCGGCCCTCGGCCTGAAGGAGAGCTTCGTCTACGCGAACTGGGGGCTGCTGCTCTGCTGCGCCGGCATCCTCGGCGGCGTGGTCGCCGGGGTGATCAGCGACCGGGTGTTCGAGAGCCGGCGCGGGCCCGTCGCCGCCTCGCTCTACGGCGTGATGCTCCTCGGCGCGCTCGCCCTCGTGGGCCTCTACACGACGCCCGTGGTGGGCTGGCTCGTGGTCTTCATGTCCATGGCGGTCATCGGCGTGCACGGCATGCTCAGCGGCACGGCGAGCATGGACTTCGGCGGCCGGAAGAACGTGGGCATCGCCGTGGGGATCATCGACGGCATGGTGTACCTCGGCACCGGCACCATGGCCGTCACCTACGGGATCCTCCTCCCGGACGACGCGGACCCCACCGCCGCCGCCGACCCGGCGAACTGGCTCAGCTGGCCCGTGGCCATGATCCCCGTCGCGCTCGTCGGCTTCGTCCTGGCGCTGCGTCTCTGGAACGCGAAGCCGCGCGCCGCCCGCGCCTGAGCGGGCCTACCCGAGGCGGAGGTCGCGGACGAGCTCGATGCTCTCGTCGTCCGAGGGATCGAGCTCCCAGAGGTCGACGAAGGCCACGATCGCGTCCGGGAAGATGCGCCGCGCGAGGTCGCACATGCTCGGGTTCGCGTCGAAGACCGCCGCGACCTCGCCATGCCCGGCGATGCGCGGAAACGCCGTCCGCTTGAAGGACTCGTCACCCAGCGTGGCGTCCGGCTTGAGCACGAGCTGAACTCCCGGCTCGGCGAGGGGGAGTCCGTGCTCGCGCAGGCTCGCCACGGTCCCGAGGAGCATGCCGGGGACGTCGCGACCGCTCAGATAGACGATGCCCGCCCCTGCCTCCTGCAGCGCGCGAAGGTAGTCGACGGCGCCGGCCTGGGGCTCGTCGAGCATCGCGTAATCGTCCGTGTAGTAGCGCTCGCGCCAGAAGCTGGTCACGTCGCGGACGAGCTCGGCGCCGTGCAGCCCGCACTCGCGGAGCGTCTCGCCGAGGAGGTACTGCACCCCGTCGAGCTGCAGCGTGCGCAAGGCCTCCGCGACCTCCGGCTCGTCGACCTCGACCTCTTCGGCGTACTCGAGGAGCACCTGCAGCGTCCGGTTCCGGTTGTCGAAGATCGCGCCGTCGAGACCGAAGAGCACCAGCGGGGGAGGCCCGCCGTCTTCCGCCGCCACCGAGACCCGGTCCAGGACGCGTTGGAGAACCTGTACCTGATGGGGGAGGGGGGGCGGCAGCACGAGCGGGAAAGTAAACCGCGTGAAACCTGCCCGTCCACTTCGACGTCGACGCACGCAGGGGATGTCCAGATCGCGTCGCGCGCGAGCCTGATCGAAGGCTACATCCCCGAAATCTCTGCGATTGCTGCGATGGGGCGCTTGCGCGTCGTGACGACCCGGGTTAGGGTCTGTCTCACTTTGGGGGATGTCGCGGGAGTGGCTCCCTCCTAGACTACCGGGTCCGTCCCGGTCCGTGAGCGAGACGCCCCGGGGCACGCGGCGTACCGACCACGGGCGGGTGTCGGACGCCCACCGAAGGGTGAGCGGGGTCGTCGGGGACGACCGCTCGGTGACCGGGATTTCGGCACGGCGAAGACGCCGTCGGAACACGCTCCGGTCACGACGGGTTGGAAGCAACTTCAGAAGCCGGGCCTTTGGCGTCGGGATGCATCCCGAACGCGAAGGGCTCTTCACGCGACGAACACGGAGCCGTACGGGCACGCCGCGGTAGCAATGCGAGACGATCTGGACGATCGCCCCGCCGAGGGGGACACGACGATGCGAGGCAGCGACCCCGCACTTTCCGACGCCGATTCCGGTCCCGGACCGGTCGCGATGCGTCCGCGCCGGGCGTCGAGGCCGCCGACCATGGGCCCGCTGCGCCGCTGCGGGGTTCTCCTGGTCGAGAGCGACCCGGACCACCAGTGGCGCCTCGCCCGCCTCCTGACCGTCGATGGGAACCGCGGGGTGGGCACGAGCTCCGGGGATGGCGCGCTCGCGCTGGTCGCGGAGTGGCCCGTGGACCTCGCGATCGTGGCCGAAGACCTGCCCGGGATGGACGGGCTCGAGGTGGTCCGGCGCCTGCGTGAGCTCGCGCCGAGCCTGGCGGTGGTCCTGATGACCCGCCCCGACGGCCCGGACACGCGCGTCGCCGCGGAGCTCGCCGGGGCGAACGCCGTGCTGCAGAAGCCCTTCCGGCCGGACGTCCTTCGCGGCTGCCTGTCCCGGCTGCCGCTCACGCCGACCACGGGACACGCCCTCGACGACGACGCACCCGCGGCCCTGGCCGGCGGCGTCGCGCCCGCCGAGTGAGCGAGCGTTTCTCCGCGCCGCCTTTACCGCGGCCTCCGCGACGCTAGCATCCCCGGACCGTGTCGCGCTCCGTGCTCGCCATGGCCGCCGCGGTGTGCGCCGGCCTCCTCCTCGCCCTCGCGACCGGCCCCGGCGTCCGAGCCCAGGACGGGCCCGAGACCCTCGACGTAGACGACGTCCGGCCCGGCATGCGCGGCTACGGGCTCTCGGTCTTCCGGGGGACGGAGCCCGAGCGCTTCGACGTCGAGGTCATCGACGTGCTCCACGACTTCCGCCCCGGGCAGGACATCGTGCTGGCGCGGACGCCGCATCCCCTCCTCGACCACGCGGGGAGCGTCGGGGGCATGAGCGGGAGCCCCATCTACCTCGAGGGCAAGCTCCTCGGCGCCTACGCCTACGGCTGGCCCTTCGGGCGGGACCCGATCATCGGCATCACGCCGATCCGCAACATGCTCGCCGAGATGCGGCGCCCGACGCGCCCGGACAGTTTCCCCGGCGCGCGTCCCCTGGCCCGCCGCGCCCGGCGCCCGGAGCCTCGCCCCGCACGTCTCGCCGGCCTTCCGGCCTATCGCGGCGGTCCCGTCGATGCGCTCGGCAACCTCCGCGCCCACGGCGAGCGCCACGGCTGGATGCGGAGCGCCAACACACCGGCGCTCTCCGGACGGCCCGTGCCCGCCATGACGCCGCTCATGCTCGGCGCCTTCTCCACGGCGGCGACGGGCGTGCTCGAGGACGTGTTCGCGCCCTTCGGCATGATGCCGCTCCAGGGGGGAGGCTCCGGCCGCGCGGAGCCCGGCGCCGCGCCCCCGCGCTTCGTCGACGGCGGCTCCCTCGGCGTGCAGCTGATCCGTGGCGACATGGCGGCCATGGCCATCGGCACCGCGACCTACGTCGGTCCGGGACGGCGCGTCGTCGGCTGGGGCCACCCGATGATGAACGCCGGCGAGACCGGCCTCCCGACGTGCACGGCGCGGGTGCTGCACGTGCTCGCGAGCCTCGCCCGGAGCTTCAAGATCGCCGAAGCGAGCCAGCCCTTCGGCGCGCTCGTGCACGACCGGCCCTCGACCATCGTCGTCGACACGGAGCTCGAGCCGGCGACGATCCCCGTGACCATCCGCGTGAGCGGCGTGCCCGACGCGCCGAAGGACCGCTGGTCCATGGAGGTGGCCGGCCATCGCCTGCTGACGCCGCCGCTGCTCCTCGCGGGCATCGTGAACGCCATCGAGACGACGGCGTCGGACCAGACGGACGTGAGCTTCGTGGCGCGCACCACCGTCGACATCGAGGGCATCGGCCCCGTGAGCCTCGAGGACCGCGGCGCGACCGGCGCCGGCGCCGCGGACGTGCGGGCGCTGACACGTCTCCGCCTCTTCCAGCTCGTCGAGGCCGCCTACGGCAACCCCTTCGGCCCCTCGCGCATCCGCTCCGTCGAGCTCGAAATGGACCTTTCGTTCGGGAACGCCGAGTGGGAGATCATCGAGGCCTCCGTGGCGAGCGCCGAGGTGGACCCCGGCGCCGAGGTCCCGATCCGCGTCGTGCTCCGCCGCTACGGCAGCCCCGACGCCGTGCGCACCGTCCGCGTTCGCGTTCCGGAGAGCGCCGCCGGCGGCCGGGCCATCGTGCGCCTGACGAGCGGCCCCGCGGCCCGCCCGCCCCAGGGAGCGGCGCGCAGCCTCGAGGACATGGTGAGGATCATCGGGGACGTGCCCCCGGCGACCTCCCTCGTCGCTTCGGTGCAGCTGCCCCAGCGCGGTCTCCGCTTCCGTGGGCACGTCGTCGAGGCGCTCCCGCGGAGCGCCCTCGACAGCCTCCAGCGGGTCTCCGGCACGGGCCCCGGCCGCCCCTTCGTCACCTACGCCCGCCAGGTGCGACCCCTCGGCGAGCTGATCACCGGCTCGGCGCAGCTCACTCTCGACGTCCGCGAGCGCCCGCGCGACTGACTCCTGACCTCCGAATCGGACGCCGATGCAACGCCGCCTGCTCTCCCTCGTCACCCTCTCGACGCTCCTCTGCGCCTTCGCGCTCGGCCTCCTCGGCGAGGCCCATGCCGTCGACACGGACCGCTTTCTGCTCGACGACGCTACGTCGCTCCGTGGGGAGGACCTCGAGGGGACGGCCGTTCTCTCGAGCGGGCGCGTGGTCGTCGGCGCGCAGACGACGCGCGTGGCCCTCGAGGACGATGCCTCCGCGGCCCTCGTCTACGCCCTCGCCCTCGACGGCGAGGCCGCATACCTCGGGACCGGCGACGAGGGCCGGGTGCTCCGGGCGCGCGGCGAGCGCGTCGACGTCCTGGCGGAGACCGGGCAACTCCTCGTCACCTCCCTCGCGCGCGCGGGGCGCACGCTCTACGCCGGCACCATCGGCGAGGGGAAGCTCTTCGCCATCCCGCTCGGCGGCGGCGAGCCCCAGGAGATCGCGCTGCCCGAGGGCGTCGAGCACGTCTGGGCCCTTGCCTGGATGGAGCGGACCCGTCGCCTCGTGGTCGGCACGGGACCGGAGGGCCTCCTGCTCGAGGTGGACCCGACGAAGCAGGGCGAGGACGCCTTCCGGACGCTCCTCGACACCGACGCG
>JBCDGX010000375.1:0-6135 GCA_038750805.1 Myxococcota bacterium | reverse complement strand
GCGGCGGCGACGGCGGGCGCGGCGGCGCCGCCGGCGGGGGCGGGGGCGGCTGCGGCGGCTCGAGCCACGCCTTCCTCGTGGTGACGCGCGGGGCGGACGCGAGCGCCTACGCCGCGGGCCTCCTGGCGTCCGAGATCGAGGCCTTCGGGGTCGCCGGCGCCGGCGGGCGGGGCGGCGTGTCGCCGACGAGCCCGGGGGGCACGGGCACCCAGGGCTCGCCCGACGCGGTCTTCGTCGTCGTCGAGTAGCGAGCGCAAGGTTCTTGTCCCCGGGAGGGGCCTCTGGTCTCCTCGGGCCCGTGAGCGAGGCGGAGAGCGGAGACGACGGAGCCCGGTGGGTCGTCGTCGAGACGCACAAGGGCATCCGGGAGGTCTTCAGCTACCGGGGGCGAGCGGCATCGGCAGACGTCGAGGCGTGGCGCCGGGGGGAGCTTCATGGCGCCCTCCGCCTAGAGCAGTGCTACTGGATCGAGCCGGACCCGGACACGGGGAAGCTGACCCCGGTCGTGATCGGGCGGACGGCCTCCGAGGAGTTCCGCATGGCCAACGGCACGCTGCACCTGGCGGCCGACACGATCGTCGTGATCATGGAGCTCCGCGGGCCGGACCCCGGCGTCGAAGGCGAGGCCGCACCCGTCTACCAGCTCGGCTCGGTCCGGGAATCCAAGCCCTAGCGGGTTGGCCTGCGCCACCTGGCGAGCCCGCGGCGCGGCTCAGCCGGCGAGCACCCAGGCGAGGCCGACGAGGGCTCCGAGCACGGCGATCAGCATCGCGCAGCCCGCGATGGGGATGTCCGACGGGTCCGTCGGCATCGAGGGGATCATGCTCGACCGCCCCTCGGGGAGCGTGCTGACCCGGTCCGCCTCGCCGGCACCGCGCGCGGCTCCGCGCACGGGCGGTACGTCCACGGGCTCGGCCTCGACCACCGGCGGCGGCTCCGTCGGGATCTTCGGCTGCGTGTAGTCGACGTGTTGCCCCGGGGCGGGCGTCGACTCGATCACCACCGGTCGAGCGCTCTGCGGGCGCGCCGAGGGACGCGCGCTCACGGACGCGTCGGGCCGATGCGAGGGCGCCGGCTCCACGCGCGTGGGCGCGCCGGCGAAGTCGTGGCCGAGGCGCGTCTTCTTCTTCGCGCGCGGCTTGCGCCCCTCGCCGTCGTTCTTCGCCGCCGCGATCATGGCCGCGACCTCTTGGCGCTCGACGCCATCGGGGATCGTCGGCGGACCGATCTCGAAGTCGGCGAGGGCGTCGGACGGCGGGGGCACGGCCGTGCCCTCGTGGGCCGCGTCGAGGATCGCGAAATGCGCCCGCGTGTCGGTCATCACCTGGGTCTGGTACTCGACCTGGCCCTCGGGCATCTCCGGCAGGAGCTCCTTCGCGGCCGTGCGGAGGGCGCGCCGCATGGCCCCGACGGTCTGGAAGCGATCCTCGCGCTTGTAGCCGAGCGCGCCGTCGACCACCGCGGCGAGGTCCGGCGGGACGCCGGCGCGACCGAGGATGGAGGGCGCGGGCTGCGTGGCGGTGGCGACGCGGATCTCGTCTTCGCCGTCGCCTGCCTGAAGCGTCTCGCCCGTGAGCATCGTGTAGACGAGGGCGCCCAGGGCGAACACGTCGCTCCGCTCGTCCACGTCCGCCCAGGAGCGCCGCGCCTGCTCCGGCGCCCAGAAGGCCGACGCGCCCACGACGGCGCCGTCCGCATAGTTGGCCGGGAAGCCCTCGAGCTGCCGGAGACGCCCGACCCCGAAGTCGAGGACCCGCGGCCGCCCGGTCCTCGGGAGCAGCACGCTCGCCGGCTCGAGGCCGCCGTGAATGACGCCGCGGCCGTGCGCCTGCTCGAAGGCCTCGAGGAGCGCGTCGATGATCGGCACGACGGCCGGCGCCTCGAGGCGCCCCTCGTCGGCGAGGCGCGCGGCCAGGCTCTGTCCGTCGAGAAGCTCCGTGACGAGGTAGACGGTCTGACCGTCGTCGCCCACGTCCTCGCCGAGGACCTTCACGGCCCCGAAATGGTCGATGGCGTTCGCCGTGTAGGCGTCCTCGAGGAAGCGCGCGCGCACCTCTTCGACGCCGGCCAGCGAGGGGTAGAGCATGCGGATGCCGACCCGCTGACCGTTGCGATGCGTCGCACCGAACACCGCCGTCACCGCACTCTTGGCGACGAGCGTGTCCAGCGTCCAGCCACGCCCGAGGGGCGTCCCGATGTGGGACTCGGCCCAGGCGGAGAGAATCCGCCCCGGTCCCGTCCGCTCCGCTCGGTAACGACCGGGGCCTTCCCGGTCCATCGTCCGCTCTTCACCAACCACGACTGGTGCTCTCAGCCGGAACTTAGCCGCGCAGCGGGCGACCGGAAACCCGCTCGTCTGCCGAGACGTCCTGGGCCGCATCCGCCGCCGCGATTTGGGCGTCGACGGCGGCCTCACTGACGGGCGCGCGACCGAGCTCCGCCAGGGCCCGCGGGCCCCCGAGGCGGGAGCTCCACGCCGCGAGCGCCTTCATTCCGGTCACGCGATCCACCGGCGGATCATAGCCCAGCACCGTGTGCGCGCGCTGCCCATCGAGCTGCGCGCTGAAGGCCCGGCGCGCGACCTCGGCGAGGTCCGCTTCGCCCCGCCCGAGGCGCCCCCGCGCCTGCGCGAGGGCGAGCGCCGCGCGACCGCGGGCGAGCCCCTTCCGGGGCGTGGGCAGCCCCACGGCCTCGGAGAGCTCCCCGTAGAGCTCGCCCGAGAGCGAGAGCTCCGCGTCGAGCACGTGGTAGAGGCCGCCGGCGGCGTCGGGGACCTCGAGGGCCCGGAGGACAGCGTGAACCAGGTTCTCCACGTACACGGCGGCGACGAGGTTCGTCCCCGGGCCGTGGAGCGCCAGCCCGCCATCGCGGAGCGCCTCCCGGCAGAGCCGCGGGAGCCGGGACGTGTCCCCGGGGCCCCACACGGCGCCGGGTCGGAGCGCGAGGGTCTCGAAGTCCGGGCGCCCGGCGCCGATCACGAGCTCCTCGGCGCGGAGCTTCGTCTCGAGCACGGCGTTCATCGGCGGGGCGGCGCTGAGCCGGTCCTCGTTCCATCCCCGCCGCGGTCCCGCGTGCAGGGTCACGTCGGCGCAGCTCAGGTGGACGAAGCGACCGACGCCGGCGTGGCGCGCGCCGTTCAGGACGTTCTCGGTACCGGCGACGTTGATCCACCCGGCCGTCCGGCGGGTGGCCTCCGGCGCGGTTTCGGCGGCGGCGTGCACCGCGTGGGTGCAGCCTTCGGCCGCGGAGGCCACCTCGTTCGGGTCGCCGACGCTGCCCTCGACGAGCACGACGCCCTGCCCGGCGAGCGCCTCCGCGGCGGCAGCATCGCGCACGAGCGCGCGCACTTGATGGCCCGCCTCGACGAGGCCCTGCGCCACCGCGCCGCCGACGAACCCCGTCGCCCCGGTCAAGAGGACGCGCATGACCTGGACCTCGTGGCGGGGACGGAAGGGCGGGCCCCCTCTCGCGCCGCTAGGCTGGAGCCATGGGAGCGTCGCCGGCTCGGCACCACGGACACTGCGCGCGCTGCGCCCGGCGCGTGGCGCTCGTGCTGCCCCCTCGGCTCGGGCGTTGGGCGCCGCGCGTCTGGCTGGGCATGGTCGGCGTGATCGCGTCCCTCTACCCGGTGCTCGCGGTCGACTACTGCTTCATGATCCCGTGCATGGTGGCGGTCTTCGCGGCCGCGGGACCTGTCCGCCGGCTCGCGGGCGAGCGCCCCTCCTGCCGCCGCTGCGGCGCCATCGTGAAGGCGGAGCGTCGCCTGCCCCGCCCGTCGACCTTCTGAGGACGGCACCGTCGTCACTCGATCACGCCGGCACCCAGGAGCGCGTCCCAGGCGGCGCGCGCCGTCAGCCAGTCGGCCCAGGCGGAGGCGAGCGTGGCGCGCGCATCGGTCAGGCTCCGCTCGCGGATGTTCACCACCAGCAGCGTCGTGGCGCCGGCGTCGAAGCGCGTGCGCTCGCCGTTCGTGAGCGCTTCGAGCACCTCGGCGGACTCGCGGGCGAGCTCGTAGCGCTCCTCGGCGAGCTCGAGGGCCACGTGGACCCGCCGGACGTCGGCACGGACCTGCTCGCGGACCCATTGCGCCTGCGTCTCGTAGTAGGTGACGAGGGCCTCGTACTGCTCCGCCCGGCCTCGCGGCTGGCGGCCGGGGATGGGGACCTCGACGTTCAGGCCGAGGAAGATCTCCGTCGGGTCCAGCGTCTCCGTGAGCTTCTCTTCGTTGTCCGGGTCACCCGGAACCGCGTCACCGAGGTCGTGGCGAACGTAGAAGCTCGCGTCGAGGCGGGGCAGGCGCTGGTTCCGCGCGTGGCGGGCGGTGACGCGATATGCCGCGATCTCCTGCTCGATGGCGACGAGCTCCGGGCGGATGGCGACCGCCCGCTCGAGGGCCTCGTCGAGGCTTGGCCCCTCGCCGCGGAGGTCCGCGAGATCCGTCGGCGCGCGCCCGCGATGCGGCGGCGCCGGCGTGCCGTCGTCCGCGCGCACGTAGAGGCCGAGCATGAGCGACGTCTCCTGGAGCTTGTTCCGCGCCTCGACGCGCTTGGTGCGCCAGCTCAGCACCTGGCGCCGGGCCTCGAGGTTGCTGATGGGCGCGAGGCTGCCCGCGCCGACGCGCTGTTCGACGGCGCGCTGGCGGAACTCGGTGAGCTCGAGGATCTGCTCGACGACCGCCAGCTTGTAGGCGGCGGCGACCCACTTGGCGTAGGCCTCGGTGGCCTTCAGGCGCACGGCGAGGCGCTTCGCGTCCCGTTCGGCCTCGGCCTGCTGCTGGCCGAATTCGGCGCGGGCGCGGTTGAGGCGGCGGTAGTCGATGGCCCCGTCGCGGAGGATGGGCACCATCGCGCCCGCGAAGAACTCGCCGCCATTCAGCGTGCGATCGAACTCGTAGTAGACGGGCAGCGCCCCGCGGCTGAGCCGATACCCCGCGAAGATCTTCGTGCCCCAGAGGGGCGTCGTCTGCTCGACGGAGACGGAGCCGCGGACGTTGTCGCTGTAGTAGCCGGCGAAGGCGTTCGTCGTGAGGTTCAGGTTCAGCGTCGGGTCGAAGGCGCCCTGCGCTCCGAGCAGCGCGCCCTCCGCCGCCTCCACCTGCGCGGCCGCTCCCTCGATGAGCGGGTGGTGGCGATCCGTGCTCGCCAGCACCTCGCCGAGCGTGAGCGGCGAGGCGTCCCGCACCTGCGCGAAGGCGCCGACGTCCGCCGTCTGCGCGAAGGCGGGCAGCGCCCCGGCGAGCACGAGGCCCGCCGCGGCCAGGGCGAGCCGGGCGCTCACTTGTCCTTGCCCCCGCCGCCGTAGCCGCCGTCGCCGGAGCTCCCGTCGCCGCCGTAGCCCGAGCCGCCGGAGCCGCCGTAGCTCACCCCTCCGTAGGTGGCGTCCGTCGAGCCCGGGGGGTTCACGCGGGGCGGGAAGCCGTTGAGCTGCCGCCAGACCTCGTAGCCGATGGAGACCTCGTTCAGGAGGAACCAGCCCTTCGAGCGAACGCCCTGGCGCAGCCAGCGCACCGCCGGCCAGGGCTCGTCGTCGGGGTCGGGGAGCACGACCACGCGGAAGTTCCCGCGCCCGTCGTCCGCCGAGTCGACGAAGGCCACGCGACCGCCGAAGGTCCCGACGGCCACCGAAGGCCACCCGGAGAACTGCACCGCGGGCCAGCCTTCGAACTGAAGCCGCACCATCGCCCCGGAGCGGATCAGCGCGGCGTCGTTGCCGTCCACCCAGAGCTCGACGGCCGGCTCGTGGTCGTCGGGGATGAACTCGAGGAGCGCGTCGCCCTCCTTCACCTGCTCGCCGCCCTGCCCCGCGAGGTAGCGGAGCACGGTGCCGTCGCGCGGCGCCACGATGCGCTGCGATTGCGTGCGGGAGATGGTCACCTCGAGGCTGGCGAGGGACGCCTGGGTGCTGGCGACGTCCGTCCGCGAGCTCTCGAGGCTGGCGGTCGCGCTGGCGATCTTCGACTCGGCGTCGGCCTCGGCCTCGGCCAGCGACGCCTGCGCCGTGAGCAGGTCGCTCCGCGCCGCCGTCTCGCTCGCGCGCGCCGAGTCCCGGCTCGTCCGCGCCCGGGCCTCGCTGAGCTCCGCGAGCTCGCGATCGCGCGAGGACACGAGGCCCTGCTCGGCGAGCGCCCGCTGCCGC
>JBCDGX010000374.1:0-6135 GCA_038750805.1 Myxococcota bacterium | reverse complement strand
CGCCGAGGTCGTCCAGGACCTCGTGCCGGGCTACCCCATCCGCGAGCTCGCCCTCGACGCGCGCGTGCGCACGACGGCCAAGGCCATCGTTCTCGAAGAGCTCACGCTCACGAACGCCGCCGCCGCGACGCGCCTCGAGGCGACGGGCACCTACGAGCAGCTCCTCCCGCCGGGCGTCGACGCCGGCGGCCTCTTCGCCGAGCGCATCCCCGGCCGGGAGGCGCTCACGGCGGAGGGCGAGCTCACGCAGGGCCTCGCGGTGCTCGTGCCTCTCGGCGTCGCCGAGCGCGCGTCGGGCACGCTCGGCGTCCCCTTCCGCGTCGAGTCCGGGAACCTCGTCACCTTCCGCACGGACGCGCAGCTCGCGCCATCGGACGTGGACCTCGCCATCGACGGCATGGAGGTGCGCGGCCTCGACGGGCTCGTCCCGATCCGCGAGTACGTGACGCTGCTCCAGGACGGCCGCCTCGCCATCGAGGCCGGCCCCGGCGGCAACGTGCTCGTGCAGACGCGCTTTCCCGACGTGCAGCCCTTCCTCGACACGCAGGACTTCGTGAGCGCGCGGCAGATCGTCGTCGGCGAGGACGTGATCGGCCCGCTCGCCGGGAACCTCCGCATCGACGGCTTGAGCTTCGAGCTCGACCGGCTCCAGGTGGGCTGGCGCGGGGGCGTGATCGACGGGCGCCTCGAGGCGGACGTCACGCCCGGCCGAAGCCAGATGGCCTTCCGCGGCAACGTCACGGGCCTTCGCCCGGAGGCCGAGGAGGACGACGACGTGCTCGACGCGAACCTCGCGCTGACGCTGGTGCCCGAGGACTACGCGCTCGACGGGACCGTGCAGGTGCTGCGCGTCGGGCGGACGCATCTGCTCCAGCTCCTCGACGCGCTCGATCCCTACCGCGAGGATCCGGACATGAATTCACTCCGGACGGCGCTCCGCTTCGGCTATCCGGAGTCCGTGCGGCTCCGGGCGCGCGAGGGGCTCCTCGACGTGCGCGTGCGCCTCGGCGGGGTGGCGCGCCTCGTGCGCATCGGCGACATCCTGGGTGTCCCGCTCACGCCGCTCCTCGAGCCCGAGCTCGAGCCCCTGGTGGCGATGCTCGGGGAGCTCGTGCAGCTCACCGACGCGCCCCCGGCCGACGCCGCCCGGACCGACGCCGAACCCGAGACCGAAGAGGAGACCCCGTGAGCTCGCGTGCGATCTATGTGGCCTTCCTGGTGCTCGCCGGCTGCGTGAGCGTCTCGGACGTCGCCGTCGTCTCCCGCACGACGGCTCTCGAAGAGCAGGCCGCCGGGGCGCATCCGGATTCGGACGACGCGCTCACGCGGGCGGCGCTCTCGCCCGGGCCGGAGCCCGTGGACCGCGCGTCCCTCGCGGGCGCCGCCGAGCCCCTGGGCGTGGTCGCCGCGCTCTACGCCGCCGCCGCCACGGACGCCGACGCCATCGACGCCTTCCTGATCGCCCAGTGCATCGGCGAGGCCCTGGACGGGACGCTCGTCACGACCCCGGACGCCTGCACCACGCCCGTCGAGCCCGCCGAGCTCAGCCGGCTCATCGGCCGCGAGAACCTCCAGCGCCGGCAGGCCTGGACCTTCCTCGAGGGCCAGCGCCCGGAGGCCTCCCCGGAGGCGGTGCGGGCGGCCTGGCGGGAGACGCACCTCGAGCGCGTCGTCTGCGGTGCGCTCGTCGAGACCGAGGGCGGCTGGGAGCCGAAGGCGTGCGAATGAGGGTCCGGCTCTGGGCGGCCGCCGCATTGGCGACGCTCGCGGCCATCGCGCCGGCCACCGCCCAGCGGGACGACGACGGGGCCGAGGATCCCCTCGCGCTTCGCCAGCCCGAGCGGCTCACGGCGGGCGCGGCGAACCACTTCATGGGCGCCCTCGCCCGGGGCGGCCGCGCGCTCTACTTCGTCGGCGACGACGACGGCACGAACGAGCTCTACGTGCAGCGACCGACGAGCGCGGCGCCCCGCGGCGTGCTCGGGGGCCTCGGGGACGTGGCCTGGCCGACGCCGAGCCCGGACGGGACGCGCCTCGCCTACGTCTCCTTCACCCGCGACGCGACCGGCGACATCTGCGTGCTGACGCTCGAGGACGGGCGCGAGCGCTGTCTGACGGACGCGACGACGGCCGATCTCCAGGCGGTGTGGCTCTCGGGCGACGCCCTCGGCGTGCTCTCGCGGGAGGACCTGCACGGCGACTTCGTGCTGCGGCGCGTGCCGGCGGGCGGGGGCGCGGGCACGGAGATCTTCCGCCGCAACGTGGTCGGCCTCGCGGCCTCCCCGGACGGGCGCTGGCTCGCCTACGTGGCCCTCGAGCGCGAGCGCGAGGAGGTCGGCGTGACCTTCGCGAGCCGCACCGCGCGCGGGCTCTGGCTCCAGCGCGCGGACCGCCCGGACGAGGCGCCGGTGCGCTACCTGCCGCCGCTCCCCGGCGTGACGGGCTACCCGACCTTCGGGCCCGAGGGGCGCTACCTCTACTTCGGTCAGTACCTGAACGACACGAACCGCGACGGGGTCATCGACGGGGACGACAACGGCGTGATCGTGCGCGTGCCCTTCCGGAGCGACGCGGCGCGGCCCGTCGGCGCGCTGGTCCCAGAGCAGCTCACGAGCGCGCGCTGGAACTGCCACTACCCGGCGGTGACGGGCGAGCGCCTCGTGATGACCTGTGCGCCCCGCGACGCCTCCCTCGACGTCTACGCGCTCCCGGCGAGCGGGGCCGTGCCCGAGGCCATGGAGACCGGCCGCCTCCGCGGCGAGATCGCCGTCGCCCGGGACCTCTGGACGAAGCTCCTGCTCGAGGGCCGGCTCCTCGCCGCGACCGAGGACCGCGCGCTCCGCGGCGAGCTCCTCCGGGACATGGCCTTCGACCACGTGCTCCTCCGCGAGCTCGAGTCGGCGGTCTGGTACACGGAGCGCCTCGCCGCCGAAGCGGGCGAGGCCGGCGCGGCGGGTACCGAGGACGTGCGCTGGGCGGAGCTGATGGCGACGCTCGCGGCGCATCGCCGCGCGGACCAGGCGCTGGCGCGGGGCGCGCTCAGCCCCGTCTTCGTGCGGAGCGCGCGCGAGGGCCTCGAGCGCGTCGCGGCGACCGAGAGCGACACCCCGACCACGCGGGCGCTCGCGGCCATCGTGCGGAGCGAGATCCTCGACGACCTCGGCGACGAGGCCGCGTCCCGGGCGGCGCTCGAGGGCATCGACGCCAGCGAGGTCGACTGCGGGCGGACGCTGCGCCTCCTCGCGACGCGCCACCGCGAGACCGCCGACCGTACGGGCGATCGGGAGGCGCTGCTCGGGGTGCTCGCGGCGCTGAGCCGGCACCCGGCCCTCGACGACGTCGAGCGCTTCCGCCACGCGCACGCCTACGTCAGCGAGCTCCAGCGCGGGCGCCCCTTCGCCACGCGCGAGGCCCTGCTCCAGCAGGCACGGGAGCGGGCGGCCGGCGAGGTGCTCCCCTTCCTCCTCGACGTCGAGCTGGGCATCGTGCTCCTCGGCCGCGAGGACGACGAGACTGTGATCGACACGATCTTCGCGCTCTACCGGGAGCATCGCGAGCCGGCGTACCGGCGGGCGCTCGTGCTGCGGGTCGTGGGCGCGGCCTCGGCGGGCCGCCGCGAGCTCGTGCAGAACCAGTTCGTAACGGCGTGGGCGTCGCAGATTCCCCGGGAGGCGCCGGAGCGGAAGTACGCGCTCGCGCTCTTCCGGACGACGCTCCTCGAGCGCGCCTACGGCGAGCTCCGGAACGGCCAAGGCGCGGACGCGGCGGCCCTCTTCTTTCGCACGTGGCTGAACACGGAGGCGCTCGAGGCGCACGTGGGCTTCGTGGAGACGCGGCTCGCCCTGGGGAACCTCGACGCCGAGGAGTTCTACGAGCAGCGCTTCGCGAACCGGCCCGACGATCCGCAGCTCGGCTTCGTGCTCGCGTACCTGGTGGCGCGCGAGCTGCCGGCGCTCGCCGCGGCGGAGGGCGAGGAGGCCGAGGCGCGCTTCCGGACGGCGACGGACGAGGTCCTCGGGCGCCTCGCGGAGGTCGACCGGACGCTCCCGCGGACGCTCGAGGTGCATCACCTCTGGGCCTACGCCCTTCATCTCCGGGCCCTCCGCCTTGAGGACCGCGCGGCCGCGGCGGGGGCCGTGCACCACTACGGGCTGGCCCTCGATCTGGCGCGCGAGAACCCGCGCTACCGCGCCGCGACCCTCGCCGGGCTCGCGCGCATCCAGGCCGCGCTCGGCAACCATTACCGCGCGGTGCGCCACTTCGAGGCCCGGGCCCAGCTCCCCTTCCGGGACGCCCTCGGCGCCGTCGCGCAGCAGCTCGCCTACGGCCGAAGCCTCTTCCACGCGGGGCGGAGCGACGAGGCCGAAGCGCTGGTCCTGGCGGCGCTCGAGCGCATCGACGCGGACCCCACGCTCGCGCCCCATCGCACGCACGCCCTCGACCGGCTCGGCTTCTACGCGCTCGACGCGGGGCACGCGGAGCGGGCCCGGGACACCTACCGAGAGCTCGCCCCGCGCGTCGCGGAGCGCCCCGAGGCCCTGCTCAAGGCCAAGCTCGGCGAAGGCGCGGCGGCCCTGCGCCTGCGCGACTACGCCGCGGCGTCCGCCGCCCTCGACGCGGCCGAGGCGACGCTCGAGGACGCGGCGTCGGCGCCCCGGCCCGTGCTTCGGACGAGCCTCGTGGGGCGCTTCGACTACGGGCCGGCGCGCTACCGGGCGCTCCTCGCCGGGCTGCGCGCGGAGGCGCGGCTCGGGCTCGGCGATGCGACCGGCGCGCGGGAAGAGCTGGCGACGCGGCGGGCGATCCTCGCGGAGCTCCACGACGAGGACGAGCTCGACGAGGACCTGCTCTCGCTCGCGGGCACCTACCGGCGCCTCGCCGCCGTCGCCGTGGAGCAGGGCGACGTCGCGGCGGCGCAGGGCTTCCTCGCCGAGGGGCTCGAGGCCGTGGCCGCGCACCGGGAGAGCACGGGGACCGAGGTCAGCGCCGAGCGCGTCGGCCTGGTCAAAGCCTGGGCCGAGCTCCACCTCTTCGGCGAGGGCGCGGGCGGCGCGGCCCTCGAGGCGGAGCTCCAGAGCCTCTATGGCGCGCTCTGCCGCCTCGGAAATCCGCGCTGGGACGAGGAACGCTTTCGCTTCCAGCTCTACTTGACGATGCTCCGCCTGCGCGGCTGAGGCCGAGAGAAGGACGGGAACCACGATGATGGTCGGGACGATGGGACAGATGCGGGTGCTGGCGCTGGCGCTGGCGGTGCTGGCGGTAGGCTGCGAGGAGGACCTCTTCGGCGAGCCGGACGGCGGGATGACGATGCTCGACGGCGGCGGCGGGGGCCCCCCGACCTTCGCGGACGTCTTCGCGTCCTTCGGACCGGTCTGCGCCGATTGCCATGCGCCGGGCGCGCCCGGCTTCATCGACGGGGAGACCGAGGCCACGCAGAACTGGAGCAGCCTGGCGGCGGCGCAGAGCTCGCTCAACGGCAACGCCTCGGGCCTGTTCACGCCCTTCGACGCCTGCGACGGAGTGCCCCTCGTCGTGCCCAACCAGCCGAACGCGAGCCTGATCATGGCCTACCTGGACTCGTCCGTGCGCGCGTCCTTCTCCGCGAACGGCGGCGCCTGCAACGCGGACACGATCGCGGACGGGTTCATTCGCATGTCCGTGGCCAACGGCATCACCAACGGCGACGTCGAGAACCTCCGCAGCTGGATCGCCGCGGGCGCGAACTGAGCGAGCATTCCGGAGCGCGGCCTCCGCCTCGTTCTCAGTCCTCCGGCGGCGCGGGCGGCATCATGCTCGCGCCCTGGAGGTTGCCGCCGGGGAGCCCGAGGTCGTTCCAGCGGATCATCCCGCCGCGCATGGAGGCGGTCTCGGTGACGCCCTCCTTCGCGAGGATCTTCGTCGCCTGGGCGGAGCGCCGGCCGGAGCGGCAGAAGATGACGACGGGCTTGCCCGTCGGGATCTCGCCGGCCCGCTCGGCGAGCTGACCGAGGGGCACGAGCTGCGCGCCGTCGATCTTGCCGAGGTCCCCCTCGAGCTCGTGGGGCTCGCGCACGTCGAGCAGGTGCACGGCGCCGAGGTTCTGGGCGACCCACTCGGGCTCGACCTCCGGGAAGCCCGCGTAGCTCCGGCTGATGG
>JBCDGX010000373.1:0-6141 GCA_038750805.1 Myxococcota bacterium | reverse complement strand
GTAGCCCGCGGGGCGGCGACCGTCGCACCCGCGCCGGGTTCGCCGCTGAGGTCGGCGCTGCATGAGCGCGCGTCGTCGACGAGGGCCGCGGACGCTTCCTCCCCTTCGGCGTGGTGGCCGTCGGGGACGGGGCCGGGACGCTGGTCGCGCTCGTCGACTGCCGGGGGTGAGGGCACCGCCGTCCCTCGCGAGGTCCAAGGAAAGGCGCGCAGATTCCCGTGGGGTTCCGTGGGGGTTTTCCGTCTACCCTGCTCCCCGTGGCTGAGGGGGACGGCCCGGCCGGTGAGGGGCCGGGCGAACAGCGCGCGGACGGGGGCGAGGCGCGCCTCGACGTCACGGCGTATGTGACGGTGACGCAGCTTCCCGGGGAGCCGATCCTGATCTTCGCGCGTTCGAGCACGCCCTTCCCCATGGACGAGACCGAGCTCGAGACGGTCTTCGAGGGGATGGACGTGCTCCTCGGGACGACGCCGCGCGATCGCCTGCACCTGGTGATGGACCTGCGCGAGGGTCCCGGCCGCAACGACGCCGCCTTCGAGCGCGTCCAGCGCAAGTACCGCTCGAGCTTCTTCGGCGCCTTCCGCAGCACGCATGTCGTCGTCCGCAGCACCGTCGGGCGGATGCAGGTGGAGCGCTACGAGCGCGACCAGCCGACGCCGGTGTTCGCGGCCTTCGAAGACCTCGAGAAGGCCATCGCGGCGGCGCGGCGCGCGGCCCGCGAGTCCGACCGCCCCTGAGTCACCGCATGCGTGGGATCCTCCTGGAGCAGCATGGGATGACCACGGGGCTCGTATGTCGAGGGCCGGGCGGGGAGGTGTGATGTCGGAGCTTCGCTTCAAGGTCGGCGACGCCGTGATGTGCAACCTCGGGCCGGACGGCTGGAAGCTCGGCCAGGTCATCGCGCTCCACTATCGCGAGGCGCCCTGGCCCCCGGACCAGGCGGCGCCCTACCAGGTGGCGCTCGAGGAAGACCACACCCTCATCTACGTTCCAGCGGACGACGCGCGTCTTTGCCGCGCGCCGACGCCGGAAGATCTGCGCATCGCGCGGCGCCCGGACGCCCTCGCGGCGCTGCCCGACGGCGACGAGCCGGCGGGCCGAGGGGGCGCCCAGCTTGGCTGCGCGGGCCCTGCGCCGGCGCCGGGGAGCGCGGGCTACCGCGACGGGCGATGCCGAGGTTGCGCGTGTTGCCCCCGTGGCTGGTCGGCCGTCGAGCTCTACAGCGAGCACTACCGCTGCGCGGCGCGAAACGGGCTCCGCGTCACTCGTCGTAGGGTCGACCTCGGGACCGTGCGCGTCGGCGGCTCGATGCCCGTCGAGGGCCAGCCGGGTCACGGGTTCCTGCAATGCCCCACGCTGGTGCGGCTTCCGCCCGGTGTCCGCTTCTCGGACGCGGGCGCGCTCTCGGGCACGGTCCGCTTCGACCCGCACCGTGACGCGACCTACCGGGTGAACTTCGTCGCGGTGAGCACGGCCGCGTGGGAGGACGTCGCGGTCGGAATCGTCCGCCTCGAGGTCGCCTTCATCGTCGAAGGCAACGCTCCCCCGGCCGGCTTCGACGTGAGCGCCTTTCGGCATGCGCAAGCGCAGGCTCGGACCGAGGCCAGCCGCCTGGTCCATCAGCTCGGCGACCTGTGGGAGCAGTGGGAGCGGGGCGAGCTGGGCCACCGCGCCACCTGTGACCGGATGGGCGCGGAGCTCCACCGGCTGCGGGAGCTTCTCGAGCGTCACCCTCGCCTCGACGGCGGCCGGTGGTGGGCCCGTCTCGGGGGCTTCCACATGAACGTGCACAAGCTTCTCGAGAACACGCTCTTCGAGTGCGAGCTCTATCTCGGCCACGCGCTGAGTTTCGGGAGTGCGGAGGTCCGGAGCCTGGCGGAGGCGAACCTCGAGGGCTGCTACCAGAAGCGGCTGCTCGAGGCCGCGCGTTTCCTCTGGATCGAGAGCCTCGAGCGGATGATGCGGGGCGAGTGGGCGGCAGCCATCGCGCTCCAGCGCCGTGCCGCGGCGAAGAAGGACGGCTGGGGCTGGGCCGTGAATCACGGCGACGTGTGGATCAGCGAGGCGGCGGCTCGGCTCGTGCACGGCGCCACGCTCTCCGCGAGCGGAGACGCGGCGGGCGCGCAGTGGATCGCCGAGGTGGCGCCGCTCCTCGATCGGGCGGCGCCGCGCGCGGCCGAGGCGTTGGGTCCCGGCGGGCATCCGTGGGCGGCCGAGATCGGTGCTGCCCTTCTCGCGTATCGCGACCTCGAGGGCGGCGACGCCGCGGCCTGGCTCGAAGCGTTTCGAGCGCGCACCGTGGTTTGGTGCGCGCTGGCGCTCGGGGGCGCGGCGCCCTTTCCACCCCAGCCGCGGCCACGGCAAAGCGACGCGGCTCAGCTCGATCAGCGCGTGCGGGCACTTCACGGCGGCTGAGCTGGCGCGTGCCGGGCCGATCGGCCGGCCACGCTCGGTCCCGACCCGCTTCACCCCGCCTGCTAGGGTCCGGCCCGCGCCATGGCCGCGACGTCCAGCCTCGAAGAGCAGTCCCATCGTCAGCAGCGCCTCGCGCTCTTCGCGGGTGTGCTCTTCATCTTCAACGGCATCGGCGGGGTCTTCCAGATCGTGACGGACCCGGGCGGCTCGCTCGTCCGTCCAGCGAACCTCGTGATGTTCACCGAGGTGGCGCTCGCCGGGTTCTTCCTCGTCGTCCTACGTCGCGAGGCCACCTTCTCCCGCCGCATCGTCGACGCGGCGGAGGCGACCTTTCTCCTGCTCACCTCGGCCATCACCGGGCTCTTCGCGCACGCGGTGCCGGTGCAGCACTTCGCGGCCTTCGTGGACCCGAACCCTACGAGCCCAGAGGCCCTCTACTTCTCCCAGATCGGCCTCGGAGGCTTCGTCTGGGTCCTTCGCCTCAGCTGCACGCTCGGCGCGACGCTCACCTTCGCGCTGCGCGCGGCCATCGTGCCGAGCACGGCGCGGCGCACGCTGATCCTGACCGCCCTCGGCGGCGTCGTGATGTCGATCGTCATGGCCCTCCCGATCCCCGGCTGGGCGGCGTCCGCGCGCATCTTCGCGGAGCTCCCCTTCGATGGCCTGCCGATGATCGTGATGGTGGCCGTCTGGTGGACCCTCGCCACGCTCAGCTGCGTCGCGATCTCCACGGTCGTGCACGGCTTGCGGCAGGAGGTGCGCGACGCGCGGCGGCTCGGGCAGTACGAGCTCGAGAGCCGGCTCGGCGCCGGGGGCATGGGCGTCGTCTACCGCGCGCGCCACGCGCTCCTGCGGCGGCCCACGGCCATCAAGCTCATCTCCCCCGACAAGACGAGTCCCCAGGCCCTGACCCGCTTCGAGCGCGAGGTTCGCCTCACGGCCACGCTCACGCACCCGAACACGATCACCATCTACGACTTCGGGCACACGCCGGAGGGCGTCTTCTACTACGCGATGGAGCTCCTCGAGGGCGCGAGCCTCGACGCTATCGTCGAAGTCGGCGGACCTGTGCCGCCGGCGCGGGCGGTGCACGTGCTCCGGGGCGTGGCCGCGGCCCTGAAGGAGGCCCACGCGGCGGGGCTCATCCATCGCGACATCAAGCCCAGCAACATCATGCTCGCGCGCGGCGGAGGCACCCGGGACGTCCCGAAGCTCCTCGACTTCGGCCTGGTGAAGCAGCTCGCCACCGAGGGCGGCGGCGCGCTCACCGAAGACACCGCGCTGACGGGTACGCCGCTCTACCTCGCGCCCGAGTGCATCCGCGAGACCGACGCCGCCTCGCCGCTCAGCGACCTCTACTCGCTCGGCGCCGTGGGCTTCTTCCTGCTCACGGGCACCCACGTGTTCACGGGGGCGAACGTCGTCGACATCTGCGGCCACCACCTCCACACTCCACCCGAACGACCGTCCGATCGGCTGGGCCGCGCGCTGCCGGAGGGTCTCGATGCGCTCGTGCTTCGCTGTCTGGCGAAGGACCCGGCGGAGCGGCCGGAGAGCGCGCAGGCGCTTCTCGAAGCGCTCCGCGCGCTCGACGTAGACCCGTGGAGCGACGCGGACGCCGAGAGGTGGTGGGCGGCGCACGAGGACGCCATGGCCACGGCGACGCGCGCGCCGACGGGGGAGACGCAGCTTCGCATCGAGCTGGGGAAGCGTTCCTAGCGGGGCGCGGCTCCCCGGCGAGGGCGCACTGCCCCGCCTCGCAACGATCGAGGACGCAGACGGCGCGGCGTCGCAGGCGGAGCTCACACGGTCTAGGGTTCAGCGTGCCTGCCATGACCGACGATCCGCCCTGGCTCGAGCTGCGCGCTACGACCGATGCCGTGGCCTGCTCCCTCGGCGGCGCCGCCTTTCGCGAGCGCCTCTCCGAGTTCCGGGAGACCTTTGCGGATGGCTACCGTGGCCACGACGAGCTCGCGCGTGGGGTGCGCTGGCGCTTCGTCAGCCGCCCAGACCTTCGGCCCCGCCTCGCGTCGCTGGCCACTCGCGAGCACGCCTGCTGCCCCTTCTTTCACTTCGTCCTTCGCGACGTGGGCGACGAGACCTGGTGGGAGATCCGCGTCGGCCCGGCCGAAGAAGCCCTCCTTCCCGCGCTGCGCGGGCTTCCGAGCTCCTGAAGGCCACACTCGTCGACAGAAGAGGACCGTTGGTGAGCTGCTACGGGTAGCTTGAGCCCATGCGCACCCTCCACCACTGGCTCGAGCACTGGCACGGCATCCTCGAGCCGGGTTTTGCGTTCCAGGAGCCGGAGGACTTGCGCGGCGTGCTCAACGACGTGCGCTGGGAAGACCCGACGCTGGAGGCGCTCTTCGCGCCACTGCCGGCTGGGGAGGCGGTGCTCGCGCGTGTTCGTGCGTGCCGCGACTGCCAGGCACGCGAGGATCCGCGGCCCTACGTCATCCCGCGGCGGGTCCCGTCGACCGACGAGGAACTCCTCGCGCTCACGAGGGACGCCCTGGCCCGGAGCGCCGAGAGCGGCTGTCCTCACGAAGCGGCGGCGCTTCGCATCGAGCGGCGCGAGCTCACGCGCGCCGAGTGGGGCCTGACGGCGCCGTTGACGGAGGCGCTCGGGGACCTCTTCATCACGGAGAGGAGCGTCGTCGCCACCTTCCTCCGGGAGACCGTGTACGGGCTGAGCGCGTGCGCTGCCGTGCGCGACTACATCCTCACGCCAACGTACGGGGCGCGGCTCCGCGCCATCGATCCGTGGGCGCCGCAGTTCGAGCTCTGGCGGCGCGGGGCCGACGCCGTGTGGACGTGGGGCGCGCTCGGGGGCGGCGTGCTCGTGCGCGTCGACCCGGTCGACTGACGCCGTCCGTTCACGCCGATGGGGGCCACCCATCGAAGACACCGAATGCGGGTATCGAAGAACCGGAGTCGGCTTCGGCGGTAGAGCCTTGGCGTGCGCTGCGGAGCTCTCCTCGCCCTCGTGCTGTTCGCGCTCGCGCCGCCGCGCTCGCTTCGCGCGCAGGCGGAGGAGGCTCCGCGAGAAGCGCCCCCCGACACCGAGCTGAGCGCGGAGGTGGAGGCGCTCCGTGAGCGTGTCGCGCAGCAGGAGAGCGAGCTCGCCGCCCTCCGCGAGGCCTTGCTTCCGGCGGACGACGAGCCCCCCGCCTCGGACGAATCGTTCGACGAACAGGACGGTGGCGACGAAGGCCGGCCCTCGACCCGGCAGCCGATCGGCCGCTTCCCGGACGATTCGGTGGTGCTTCCGGGGGACTTCGAGCGCTCCGTCGGGATCCCTGGGACGGACCTCTCCTTCCGCATCGGCGGCCTCGTCCGCCTCGAGCTCGCCTTCGACCCCGACAGCCTCGGCCCGGCGGCCGTCGTTTCGAACGTCGGCATTCCCCTCGACGGCAGCGACGAAGACGGGGAACAGCAGATCGACTTCTCCGCCCGGGATAGCCGCATCAACTTCGACATCCGGCACGCGACCGATCACACCACCGTCCGCGCCTTCATCGCGGCCGACTTCTTCGGTACGGGGACGGAGTTTCTTTCGGGCTACGGGTTTCGGCTCCGCCACGCGGTCGCTCAGCTCGGACCGCTGGTGGTCGGCCAGTGGTGGTCGGCCTTCGTCGACACGCGGACGCTGCCAGAGAACAGCGCCCTCGGCGGGCCTCTCGCAGCGCCGACGGCCCGCCAGCCCAGCGTCCGCCTGACGCGCCG
>JBCDGX010000372.1:0-6173 GCA_038750805.1 Myxococcota bacterium | reverse complement strand
CGAGCACCGCCACGTGCGGTCGCGTCGTGCCCATTACGAAGGTCGCCAGCGACGCGCCGACGCCGACGAGGATGCCCTCGCCGATGCCGAGCCCGAGCGTCGCCGCGAAGGTCAGCGCCATCAGCGCGAGCTCCGGGCGCGCCACGCGCCAGAGGCGCCGGGCCTGGGCGAGGTCCACGAGGCCGATCACGGCGGTCATGATGATCGCGGCGAGCACGGCCTTCGGGAGGTCGTGGAAGAGGGGCGTCAGGAAGAGGAGCGTGAGCCCGACGACGCCGGCGGTGATGACGCCGGCGAGCGGGGTCCGGGCGCCCGCCGAGGCGTTGACCGCCGTCCGCGAGAAGCCGCCGGTGATCGGGTAGCCCTGGGAGAGGCCGCTGGCGACGTTGGCGGCCCCGAGGGCGAAGAGCTCGCGGTTGGGGACGATGTCGTAGCCGAGGCGCTGGGCGACGGCCTTGCCGACGCTCATGGCCTCCATCACCGCAACGAGCGCGATGGGCCCGGCGACCCCGATTAGTCCTGCGAGCGTCTCCGCGTCGACGTCCGGCACGCGGAGGGCCGGGAGCCCCTCGGGGATCGCGCCCACCACGGCCACGCCCTCGGCCTCGAGGCCGAGGACCCGGACGGCCAGCGTGCCGAGCACGACCACGACGAGCGCGCGCGGGACCCGGGGCGCCCAACGTTTGAGCGCGACGAGCAGTCCCGTCGCCCCGAGGGCGATGACGAGCGTCGCGCCATGCCACGCCGCGAGCTCCCCGAGCGCCGCGCCCGCCACCTCCCAGACCGCGCCCCGGGGGAGGCTGACGCCGAGCACGTGGCTCAGCTGGCTCGAGGCGATGATCAGCGCCGCCGCGCTCGTGAAGCCGGCCATCACCGGCTGGCTCAGGAAGTTCACCAGGAAGCCCAGCCGGAACACGCCCATGAGCACGTGGAGGGCGCCGACGAGGAGCGCGAGCCCCGCCGCGTAGGCCACGTAGACCTCGCCGCCGAGGGCGGCGAAGGGGGCCAGGCCCTGCGCCACGAGCAGCGAGTCCATCGCCACGGGCCCCACCGCGAGCTGCCGCGACGAGCCGAGGAGCGCGTAGGCGAGGAGCGGCAGGAGCGAGGCGTAGAGACCGACGATGGGCGGGAGCCCCGCGAGCATCGCGTACGCCATGGCCTGCGGCACGAGCATCACCGCGGTCGTCAGACCTGCGAGGAGGTCCGCGGGCAGGTCGGCGCGGCGATAGCGGCGGAGCCAGTGGCCGGGCCGGAAGCCGCGAGCGGGAGACGGAGGCACGAGGGACATGAGGAGAACCGAGGCGCCCCGCAGGGGGCCGCAACCGCCGGGTTCACAAGATCCGGGCCATGCATTCCGCGAGCGGTCACGCCGCGAGACGCCGGTTCGGTGAAACGCCGTGCGACACGTCGTGTCGCCGGATGAAACGGATTGTCTCACGCGGCGTGAAGGGCGCTAGATGTCTCGCGGACGTCTAGCCCACGTGGCCCGGGCGCTCGCCGAAGTGGCCCGGGCCGAGGAGCGCGTCGATGGTCTCGAGAATCTGGACCGACTCGTCGAGGGGCATCGTCGGGGACTCGAGGGCGCCTTCCCGCACGCGCGTCGCCACCTCGAGGGCCTCGAAGTGGTAGCCCGCGCCCAGGAAGTCGTGGACGCGGGGGCGCGACCGGGCATGGCGCGCGAGGGGGCGCACGCGGCGAAGCACCGTCTCGACGGCGGGATGCTCCTTCCAGCGCGGCGGCGGTGCGTCCTCGCCTCCGCTCGCCGGGGCCGCGGCGCGCTCGAGGCGGTAGGCCGTCGGTCCGTAGAGCGGCGCCCCGATCGCGAGGCGGCCCTTCTCGCCGACGAGGAGGGCGTCGTTGCGAAGGCGCTCCGCGAAGGAGCAGGCGATCGACGCCATCGCGCCCCCGGCGTGGCGTAGCTGCGCGAGGGTCGTGCGGTCCACGCCCGTCGGGGCTCGGTCGACGAGCGCATGACCGGACACTGGCGGCCCGAGGAGATGAAAGGCGAGGGAGAGCGGGTAGACCCCCGCGTCGAGCAAGGCCCCGCCTCCGAGCTCGCGCGCGAAGAAGCGGCTCGTCGGGTCGTAAGGGACGCGATAGCCGAGCTCCGCCTGGAAGAGCTGCACCTCGCCGAGGTCGCCCCGCTCGAGCGCGGCCTTCGTGGCGCGCACGGCAGGCAGGAAGCGGGTCCACATCGCCTCCATGAGGAAGACGCCTTGGCTCCGGGCGAGGGCGGTCAGCGCCCGGGCGTCCTCCGCGGAGGTCGCCAGGGGCTTCTCGCAGAGCACCGGGCGGCCGGCCTCGAGGCCCAGGCGTGCGTGGGCCGCGTGGAGGGCCGTCGGGGTCCCGACGTACACCGCGTCGACGTCCGGGCGCTCCACCAGCGCCGCGTACTCCGTGCGCGCCGTGGCGCCGAAGTCGCGCGCGAGGGCCTCGGCGCGCGCGGCCGTCCGGGACGCGACCGCCACCACGCGATGGCCCGGCGCCTGCGCGAGGGAGCGCCCGAAGCGCCGGCTGATCGTCCCCGCCCCGAGCAGGCCCCAGCGGAACGGCGCGGGCACTCAGGAGCTCCCGATCGCGCGGTCCTGCTCGGCGCGCCGGAGGCGAATCGCCAGCTGCTTCAGCGGCTCGAAGACCGGCTTAGGCAGCACCGTCAGGAGCGCGGCGGCACCGAGCGTGTTGAGGGTCCGCTTCGGCTCCTCGCGGATGAGCGCGGGGTGGCTCTCGAGGGCCCGCAGCGCATAGCGGAGCGCCTTCGGGCCGTTGCCGCCGTGGATGAGACGGCGCGAGAGGTAGCGAAGGTGGTGCGCCCGCACCGCCCCCTCGAGCTCGCCGATCACGTCGGGCGCGTAGCGCCGGGCCCGCTCGATGCCGAGCTCGAAGCCGTGCTGCTTCTTCTCCGGGTTACCGGCCACGCCGCCCGGGAGGATCCGGTACTGCGTCAGGCAGTCGGGGATGCCCTCGAAGAGCCAATCGGTCTGGTACGCGATGCGGAACCAGAGCTCGACGTCCTCCCAGTGCCGAGCCTCCTCGTCGAAGTAGACGGGCTCTTCCTCGTCCTCGTAGGTCGCGTCGAACTTCGCCGCCTCCATCGCCTCGCGGCGGATCAGCGGCACCGATCCGTTGCCGATGGGGTTTCGGCAGAGGATGTCGCGGTACGTGACGCCCGAGAGCTTGTCCGGCACCTGAAGCAGACCGAGGGGCTCCCCGGCCTCGTCGATCATCTCCGAGGGGCCGTAGCTGATGCCGACCTCGGGCCGACGCCGCAGGTGCGCGACGTGCTTCTCGAGCTTCTCCGGGCTCCAGATGTCGTCGTGGTCGATGAACGCGATGAGGTCGCCGGTGGCCCGGGCGATCCCGAAGTTTCGCGAGCGACAGGGGCCGGTGTTGTGGCGCTCGAAGGTACGGATGCGCGGGTCGTCCTCCGCCCGGACGATGCCGATGCCGGCACCCCCGTCGTCGCTCCCATCGTCGACGACGATGAGCTCCCAACGCCGGTACGTCTGCGCCAGCACCGAGTCCAGCGTCCGACGGAGGTAGCGCTCCGACTTGTAGAGAGGCAGGACGATGGAGACCAGCCAGTCGGGCTCGCTCATGGCGTCGCGAGAAGACCACGGCCCGCGGGGGTCCGCAACGCGGCAGGCGAGGCTCATGGCATCCTCGCGCCAAGGAGACGGCATGGGGCGAAGCGCGAAGATGCATTGGTTGGCGGTCGGAGCGACCATGGCGTGCTCCGGGGCGCAGGCACCGGCGGCGCCGGCCGCGCCCCCCGCCGAGGCCTGGGAAGTCGACTTTCGCGACGATTTCGACTCCTTCGACGCCAGCAACTGGCAGGACCAGATCCTCTGGGTGAACCAGGAGGACCAGTGCTACGTGCGCGACGGCGAGGCCGGGACGCGCGAGGTCTCGGACGGGACGCTGAAGCTCCGCGTCGTCGACCTCGGCGAGCCGCGGCCTTGCGACAACGTCAGCAAGACGGGCGAGACGCACCCGGACACGCAGTACGTGGCGGGGCGCATCGCCTCGAAGAACCGCCGGGAGTTCGTGAAGGGGCGCTGGTCGGCGCGGCTCCGGGTTCCGGAGAGCGGGACCACGGGCATGTTCCCGGCCTGGTGGCTCCTGGGCGCCCTGAACGACGAGCCGCCCGTCGAGGACCCGGACGAGACCGTGTGCTGGCCGCTGACCGGCTCCGGCGAGATCGACATCTTCGAGCACCACAGCGACGGCGGGCCGGATCACTACGCCGCGCGCGCCATCGAGAGCCTCGGCGAGTGCGACTCCGGCGACTGGCAGTCCCTGATGCTCGTGCAGGCGGCGTCCCTCGCGGACTTCCACGTGTACTCCGTCGAATGGCAGGGCGCCGACCTCGTCTTCCACCTCGACGGCGTGGAGGTCTATCGCGCGGCCGGCCGCGGGGACGATTTCCCCGAGCCGCTCTTCGCCATCCTCAACTTCGCGAAGATCAAGCCGGACCCCATGAGCGGGCCGTGGACCATGGAGGTCGACTGGGTTCAGCACGACCGCCGCGCCGACTGAGCCTCCGCGCCGTGTGCGTGGAGCGCAGACGCGGTAGGAGTGGCCCGTGCGTTTCGCCCCCTCCGCTCTCGCCGCCCGAGTCCTCGCGGCCACGGCGTTTCTGGTGCTCTTCGCCGCCGGCCGCGCCGAGGCGCAGCGCGTGCCCGCTCCACCCGGATGGGGAGCGGCCAGCACGGACCCGGGGCGGGAGGGCGTCGTGCTCCCCATCCGGAGCGGCATCGACGAGGACGTGCGCTTGCTCCAGCTCGACCGCGTTCGGCGCGTGACCGGCGGACAGGTCATCGGGGGCGTCACGATGACCTCGAGACGCTACCGCAAGCTCTGTCGCCTGCCGTGCATGCTCGAGGTTCCCGACCACAGCTTCGACGGCGTGGTCGTGCTCTTTCCGGACAACTCGTTCCGGACCCTTCGCCCGCCGGAGCGGCTCCCGGCGCCGGGCGAGGCGCTGGTGCTCCGCCGCCGGAGTCGCATGGCGCGGCGTCTCGTGGGCGCGCTGCTCTTCGTCGGCAGCTTCATCGGCGGGCTCGCGGTGACCGTCGTCGGCGCCCGGGAGAACCCGACCGGGGAAGGGCGCTCGCGCGGGAACCTCGTCGCCTCGTCGGTGCTCTACGGCGTCGCCGCCGGGGCCCTCGGGCTCTGGGTCACCGGCCGGGACTCCGTCTATCTCGAGTGAGCGCGTGACGCATCCGCGACGTCCCCGAAGGTGTCGTACGCGCCCAGAGATCGTCCACGCGGCCGGGCGCCGGTTGCGTGACGGCACCACCGCTTCGTCCTAGAGGGCCTGGCCGTGACGGAAAACGCAACGCCTCGAACCCGCCGCGTGACCTATGGTCACCTCGCCATGCGCTGCCGTTCCTTCGCGCAGCGAGCGGGTGCTCCGCTCGCGGCGGCCCTCGCCGTCTTCCTCACCGCCCCCGCGGCCGGCGCGCAATGGCGCGCGCCCGCGTACGACGCCTACGCCGAGGCGCCCCTTCAGCCGGGGCCCGGGCTCGCCGCGCAGGCGGGGGTTCAGGTGCTTTCGCGCGACCTGCGGCGCGGGGCCCCGACGATGCTCGTCGGCTCCCCCGACGTCGCACCCCGGCCCGCGGGTCCGTGGCGCGCCGAGGCCCGCGCGGCGGACCTCCTCGAGGCGCTCGCGCCGACCTACGGGCTCGGACCGGCCGCGCTCACCAGCGCTCGCGTGCGCCTCGCGCGGGAGACCCTCGGGGGCGCCCAGCTCGTGGTCTTCGAACAGCGGGCGCATGGTCTCCCGGTGCATGGCGCCCGCCTCACGATGCTCCTCGGTGCCGGGGGTGACCTCGTGGGCGCCGGCGGCGCGCTGCATGCCGCCGTGCCCGACGAGGCGCCAGCCTTCGCCCTCAGCGAGCGCGAGGCCATCGCCCACGCCCTCGCCGACCAGCTCGGGGGCGGCGTCGTTCGAGGCGCCGTGGCGCCGGGGACTCAGCGCCCCGACGGCTACCGAGACTTCGCCCTCGCCCCCGCCGGCGTGGCGGCGGGCTACGCCCTCGACGGCCCGGTCCGGAGCCGCCCGGTCCTCTACCCGCTGCCGCAACGCATGGTCCCGGCCTACTACGTCGAGCTTTGGCTCCTCGACGGGCAGGGGAGCTCGGAGCTCGTCGCGACGGTGGTCTCCGCGG
>JBCDGX010000371.1:0-6174 GCA_038750805.1 Myxococcota bacterium | reverse complement strand
CGAGTGAGTTTGCGTTGTCGGGTGCGTCCACGAGCCGAGGAATGTGGTGCATTTTCGAGGTGAGGGGATGGCGCCCGGCAGCGTGAAGGCGCCGCGAGGCGGCGCCGTCGCCTTTTGCAGCAGCCTGCTAGTTCAGCGTCGCGCCGTGGCGCTCGGCCGCGGCCAGGGCCGCCTGGACCTCCGCGGCGTCCGGGGCGTCGGGCTTCTGGCGCAGATAGCTCCGGAAGTCTTCGGCGGCGGCGGCGTGGGCGCCGAGGCTGAGCGCGAGGAGCCCGCGGTCGCGGCGATGCTCGGGCGCCCCGGCGAGGTCGACGAGGTGGTAGGCGGCGACCATGGCCCGGGCGCCGTCGCCGCGCGTCGCCCACGCCGTCTGAAGGTTGCCCAGCATGCGGAGCGCGAGGAGTCGCGTCGACACGGGGGCCAGGTGCGCCGGCCGGAGCCGTCCCTTTCCGCCGAGGAAGTGCTCCGCCAGGGTCTCGAGGTCGCGCTCGCTCAGGACCCGGCCCTCGTGGAAGGGGTCCTGGAGCACGCCGCGTTCGCCGCCGATGCGCACGAGGAAATGGCCGGGGAAGCCGATGCCCTCGGCCTCGAGGCCGGCCCGCCGGGCGACGGCCACATAGACGACACCCAGGGTGATGGGGAGACCCTTCCGGTGCTTCAGGACCCACGTGAGGTCGCTGTTGCGCGGATCGTAATAGTCGTCCTCGTTGCCTCGGTAGCCCTTCTCGATGGCGAGGCGATCGCTGAGCACCTCCGCCTGCACCGCCGGCGGCTGGCTCGCCAGGCCCGGCGGCAGCGCCGCGAGCTCGGCGAGGCGCTGGCGAGCGCCCTCGACGTCGGCGCCGGGGTCGACGTCGCAAGCGATCTGTAGCGCGGCCTCCTCGAAGGAGGCGCTTGGCTCGTCGAGGAGGACGTGAAGGCGGGGCCGGTCCATCGCCCCGTGTCTAAGACGGGGCGGCGGAGCCGGCCAAGGCCCCTCGCCGGGGACGGGGGATCAGTCCCGGGCCTCGATCTCGTCTTTGCTCGAGACCATCGCGCGCACGAACTCCCGGTTCATGCGGGCGATCCAGTCGATGCTGATGCCCTTGGGGCACGCCGCCTCGCACTCGCCGTGGTTGGTGCAGGAGCCGAAGCCCTCGGCGTCCATCTGCGCGACCATCATCCGCACGCGGTCCTGCTTCTCGGGCTGGCCCTGGGGGAGCATGCCAAGGTGGCCGACCTTGGCCGACGTGAAGAGGTTCGCCGAGGCGTTCGGGCAGGCGGCGACGCAGGCGCCGCAGCCGATGCACGTGGCGGCGTCCATGGCCGCGTCCGCGATCTTCTTCTGGATGGGCGTCTCGTTGGCGTCCCGGGCCGAGCCCGTGCGTACGGAGATGTAGCCGCCGGCGTGCTGGATGCGGTCGAAGGCCGAACGGTCGACCATCAGGTCCTTGATCGTTGGGAAGGCCTGGGCGCGCCAGGGCTCGATCCAGATCTCCTTCCAGCCCTCCTTGAAGACCTCGCGCATGTGGAGCTGGCACGTCGTCGTGCGCTCGCGCGGGCCGTGGGCATAGCCGTTCACGACCATGCCGCAGGCGCCGCAGATGCCCTCTCGGCAGTCGTGGTCGAAGGTGATCTCCGGCTCACCGCGGCTGATGAGCTTCTCGTTCAGGTCATCGAGCATCTCCAGGAAGGACATGTGCTCGTTGACGTTCTCCGCGGTGTAGGTCTTGAAGGACCCGGAGTCCTTAGGGCCGTTCTGGCGCCAAACGTGAAGCGTGAGATTGCGCGTTTCCATGGTGCTCTATCGCCTCGTTCTCACTTGTAGCTGCGCATCGTCGGCTTGACGTACTCGAAGGTCAGCTCTTCCTTGTGGAGCGTGGGGGCAGCGGTATCGCCCGTGTACTCCCACGCGGAAACGAAGCTGAACTCCTCGTCGTTGCGCTTGGCTTCGCCCTCGTCGGTCTGGTGCTCCTCGCGGAAATGACCGCCGCAGCTCTCCTCGCGTGTCAGCGCGTCGATGCACATCAGCTCGCCGAGCTCGATGAGGTCCGCGACGCGACCGGCGCGCTCGAGGTTCTGGTTCATCCCGTCCGGGCCGCCGAGCACCCGCACCTCGCGGTGGAAGCGCTCCTTGAGCTTCGGGATCTCCTCGAGGGCCTCCTTCAGGCCTTCCGCGTTCCGGCTCATGCCGCACTTCGACCAGATGATGTTCCCGAGCTCGCGGTGGAAGACCTCCGGCGGCGTCTTGGCGTCCGGGGCGTCCGCGAGGCGCGTGAGGCGCTCCTCGACGGTGCGCACGGCGTCGCGCACCACGGCGTCGTCCTCGTCGAGGGCCTCGAGGTTGCGGACCTCGCCGAGGTAGTTGCCGATGGTGAAGGGCAGGACGAAGTAGCCGTCGGCCAGGCCCTGCATCAGCGCCGAGGCGCCGAGACGGTTCGCGCCGTGGTCCGAGAAGTTTGCCTCACCGCCCGCGAAGAGGCCGGGGATGGTCGTCTGAAGGTTGTAGTCCACCCAGAGGCCGCCCATCGTGTAGTGGGTCGCCGGGTAGATTTTCATCGGCTTCTGGTACGGGTTCACGCCGGTGATGCGCTCGTACATCTCGAAGAGATTGCCGTAGCGCTCGCGGATCGTGCTCTCGCCGAGGCGCCCGATGGCGTCCGCGAAGTCGAGGTAGACCGCGCGCCGCTTCCCGTCGGGATCCTCCGTGTCGGCGACGCCGTGACCGTCGTTGCAGACGTACATCGCGTTGCGCGAGGCGACGTCTCGCGGGACGAGGTTGCCGAAGGCCGGGTAGCGCTCCTCGAGGTAGTAGTAGCGATCCGACTCGGGGATGCTCGACGGGTCCTTAGTCGCGTCGTCGGCGTTGCGCGGCACCCACACGCGGCCGTCGTTCCGCAGCGACTCGCTCATCAGCGTGAGCTTCGACTGGTACTCGCCGCTGCGCGGGATGCAGGTCGGGTGGATCTGCGTGTAGCAGGGGTTCGCGAAGAGCGCGCCGTGGCGGTGGGCACGCCAGGCGGCGGTGACGTTCGACCCCTTCGCGTTCGTCGAGAGGTAGAAGACGTTGCCGTAACCGCCGGTCGCGAGGACGACCACGTCCGCGAGGTGCGACTCGATGCGCCCGGTCACCAGGTTCCGCGTGATGATGCCGCGGGCCTTCCCCTCGTAGACGATGAGGTCGAGCATCTCCTGGCGCGGGAACATCGTCACCGTGCCGGCCTCGATCTGCCGATTGAGCGAGGCGTAGGCGCCGAGGAGAAGCTGCTGACCCGTCTGGCCTCGCGCGTAGAAGGTGCGGCTGACCTGCGCGCCACCGAAGGAGCGGTTCGCGAGGAGACCGCCGTACTCGCGGGCGAAGGGAACGCCCTGGGCGACGGCCTGGTCGATGATGCCGATGCTGAGCTCGGCCAGGCGGTAGACGTTGGACTCCCGGGCCCGGAAGTCCCCGCCCTTCACGGTGTCATAGAAGAGGCGATAGACGCTGTCGCCGTCGTTCTGGTAGTTCTTCGCGGCGTTGATCCCGCCCTGCGCGGCGATGCTGTGCGCGCGGCGAGGCGAGTCCTGAAAGCAGAAGGCCTTCACGTTGTAGCCGAGCTCGCCGAGGGTGGCGGCGGCGGCACCGCCCGCGAGGCCCGTACCGACCACGATGACCTGGTAGCGCCGCCGGTTGTGCGGCGCGACGAGCTTGCTGTTCGCCTTGTGCTCGGTCCAGCGCTTCTCGATGGGGCCCGCGGGCTCCCGGGACTTCAGTTCGATCATCGGAGTGATGCTCCCTAGTGCTTTAGCTCGGGGAAGAAGAAGGTCTCATTGGTCGGCTCGATGAGCCCGGCCAACGTCGCGATGGGGATGGAGAGGTACCCCAGCGTCAGCAGGGTGGAGAGAATGATGGCCAGGTCGCGGCGCAGGTGGTTATACCGCGGGTGGTTCGCCCCGGCGGTCTGGAACATCGACCAGATGCCGTGAAAGAGATGGATGCCGAGACCGATGACTCCGACGCAGTAGAAGGCGGCAATCCACCAGACCTGGAAGCCGAGAACCATGTTGTTGAACGGGTTCATCTCATCGAAGACGTAGCCTTCGATGCCGAGAACCGCACTCTCTCCGAAGAGATAGTGGCCGAACGTAAGGTGAGCGAGGTGAACCAGGATGTAGACGAGGAGACCCGGCCCACTCAGGTACATCGAGAGCGCGGCCCAGTCCGTCTTCTGCTTCTTCTGCCCGTGGTAGCGGGCGGCGCCGGCGCCGGCCTGCTTGTTCCGCTGCCAGAGGTCCATGGCGGCCTTCACGTGCACCAGGAAGGACACCAGAATCGCGCCGCGGGCGACCCAGAGGAGGGGCCCGAGCGTTCGAAGGAAGGCGGCGTACTCGTTGAACGACCGCGCGCCCTGGAAGGCCTTGAGGTTGCCCGTGAGGTGGCCGATGGCGAAGAGCAGCATGATGGCGCCGCTCGCGGCCATCACGGCCTTCTTGCCGATGGTGGTGCTGGTGAGGGTGAGAGCTCGGGTCGACATGCGGTGCTCGTTTGCGTCTCGGGGTGGCACTCTGCGGCCGGTGACGACGCCGGCGGTCGGGGAAGAGGAGAGGTGTACTGCGCTCCCTAGACCCCGTGGGCCGCTCGGCTCGCGTCGCGTCGCGGCCGGTATCTAGCACCGTTCAAGGAGCCGTCCTAGGGGCGGTCGTCGCCGCCGACACCACCCGGCGGGGCGGCGTGAGCCGACGATGGCGGCGGATCGAGGTACACCACCTCCTCCCCGCGGAACGTCCGAAGCGTCGTCCGTCCGTTTTCGGCGCGCACGATGGTCTCGGGCCCCACGGGGACCTTCCCGCGGCCCCCCGGCGTATCGACGATCAGCTTCGGCAGCGCGATGCCGCTGAGCCGGCCCTGGAGCCGCTCCATGATCGCGATGCCCCGGCGCAGCGGGGTCCGGAGGTGCCCCGTGCCCCGCACGACGTCCGCCTGCAGCAGGTAGTAGGGACGCACCCGGCGGCGAACGAGCCCACGGAAGAGCGCTTCGAGCGTCCCGGCGTCGTCGTTCACGCCGCGGAGCAGCACGGACTGGTTCATCACGGGCAGTCCCCGCGAGGTGAGCCGGCGAAGGGCGCGGGTGCTCTCGGGGGTGAGCTCCTTCGGATGGTTGAAGTGGGTCATCACCCAGAGCGAGGGGTGGGCCTCGGCGAGCGCGTCCGCGAGCTCCTCCGTCACGCGCTGGGGGATCGTGACGGGGGCGCGTGTCGCCAGGCGCACGGTATCGAGGTGGTCGATGGTGGCGAGGCGCCGAAGGATGCGCGCGAGGCGCTCGGTCCCCATGACCAGGGGGTCGCCCCCGGAGACGATCACGTCACGGATCGCCGGGTGCCCTTCCAGGTGCGCGAAGGCGGGCTCGAGGCGCGCGAGGGAGCGCGGGCCGCCCCCGTCCCCGACCATGCGCGAGCGCGTGCAGAAGCGGCAGTAGACGGCGCATCGATCGGTGGCCAGGAGGAGGGCGCGGTCCGGGTAGCGCTGGATCAGCTCGGGCGCGACCTCGTGCTCTTCCTCGCCGAGCGGATCGCGGAGGTCCCCGGGCACCGTCTCGCCCTCGCGCGCCGAGGGCACGACCTGGCGCCGGATGGGGCAGGAGGGGTCCTCGGCGTCGGCGAGACCGAGGTAGTAGGGCGTGATCGCGAGGGGAAAGCCGCCTTCGAGGGCCCGTCGAACGCCCGCTTCCTCGTCCGCGCTCAGGTGAAGGCGACGTCGCAGGCCCGCGAGGTCGCGCACGGCGCTTCGGGCCTGCCATCGCCAATCATCGGGATGGCCGGTATGTGCCGGCGCGAGGACTGGCAGGGTCACGGCACGGGGATAGCGCGTCCAAGGACGCCGTCGCCACCGTCCGTGGCCTCCGGGGCTGGATCCGGCGGTCCTCGGGCATAGTGCGTTGACGCAGTGCGCCAATTCGAAACCTCGGGGCAATCTTCCAGCAACACGGAAGCTTTCCGTCCCGACCCGAACTGCTGGAGCTGAACGAGCCATGGCCGCCGACCCGCGCCCCTTCGCCGTCGAGTACCTCGAGAACCCCTCGCAAGAGCAGCTGCGTTCCCTCGCCCTCGAGCTCACCCCCGCCACCCAGCGCTCCGCCGCCGGCACCGTGAACAAGGTGTCGCGCAACAAGGCGCGCATGGCGAAGTACACCTACATGCTGGACGACGGCGGCGCGG
>JBCDGX010000370.1:0-6201 GCA_038750805.1 Myxococcota bacterium | reverse complement strand
GCCGCGCTCGAGGGGCTCGAGGAGTGCCCGGGCCTCGGCGTCCAGGCTCCCGGCCACGTCCGCGACCCAATCGTCCGCGAAGTACACGTTGAGGAGCTCGACGGGCGCCTCGTAGTCGAGCGTGAAGCGCTCGCCCGCCGCGCTGAGGGCGGCGCAACCCGCCGGCAGCCGAAGGCGCCGGCCGTCGATGGTGGCGTGGGAGGCGCCGCGGCGGTTCACGAAGAGCGAGAGCGGACCCGCGATGTCCGGGCGGTACTCGGCCGCGGCGCGCGTGCGGATCACGACCGTCGGCCACACCTCCCGCGCCCGCAGGTTCGCCTGCACGAAGGCGAGGGACGGAAAGGCGTCGTGAACCACCAAGCGGGACGAGCGCGCCACGCGGAGAGTCTAGGCGAGCGCGCCGTCACCGCTCAGCCCGCGAGGCTGGCGGCGCGCTCCATGCCGTCCTCGCGCCACACGAGGTCGCTCGCGTGGATCGCCGCGAAATGCGCCGCCGCGGCGCGCCCGAGCGCGTCGAGCTCCGGGCGCTCGCCGGTCTCCGCCTCGACGCTGGTCACGCCCTTGTCCGCGATGCCGCAGGGCACGATCAGGTCGAAATGCCCGAGGTTCGGCGCGGCGTTGAAGGCGAAGCCGTGCATCGTCACCCAGCGGCTGATGCGCACGCCCACGGCGCCGATCTTCCGCGCCCGCGGCGTCCCGGCGTCGAGCCAGGTGCCGTTGAAGCCCGGCAGGCGCTCGGCCTCGAGCCCGTGGTCCGCCGCGAGGCGGATCATCGTCTCCTCGAGGCTCGCCACGTACTTCCGCACGTCCTGGCGATCGGGCTTCAGGTCCACGATGGGGTAGCCCACGAGCTGGCCCGGCCCGTGGTAGGTCACGTCGCCGCCGCGGCCGACGTCGTGCACCTCGAAGCCGTTGGCCGAGAGCGCCGCGCGGCGCACCCGGAGGTGCTCCTCCTTCGCGGCCCGGCCGAGCGTGAAGGTCGGCGGGTGCTCGACGAGGAGCAGCGTGTCCGGGATGGCCCCGTCCTTCCGCGCCCCGACGACGCGCTCCTGAAGCGCGTGGGCTTCGGCGTAGCCCACGCGCCCCAGCGGCCAGACCTCGAGCGTTCGCGGCATGCAAAGCACCTAGCGCGAGGGACCGCCCCGCGCCCGGCGAAGCACAGCAACGCGGGTTGGGGAGCCCGCGGGAAGAGTGTCGACGGATCGACGGGGTCGAGGCGCCAAGGGAAGCCGGTACCGCCCTCGAACAGCCCGCGGGTTGGGGAGCCCGCGGGAAGAGTGTCGACGGATCGACGGGGTCGAGGCGCCAAGGGAAGCCGGTACCGCCCTCGAACAGCACCGTTAGCGGCGGCGGTTCATGATGTGCACGGCCTCGCCGAGGGCGTGCTTGAAGGCCTCCATCACGCCCTCGCCGAGCGTGGGGTGCGGGTGCACCGTGAGGCCCACGTCGTCGGCGTAGGCGTGCATCTCCATCGCGAGGGCGCCCTCGCTGATGATCGTGCTCGCCTCCGGACCGACCACGGCCATGCCGAGGACCTTGTTCTCGTCCTCGGCGTCCGTGATCACCTTGATGAAGCCATCGGTCTCCTCGACGGCCATGGCCTTGCCGAGCGCGGCGAAGGGGAACTTGCCGACGGCGACCTTCTTGCCCTGGGCCTTCGCCTCGGTCTCCGTGAGGCCGACGGTGGCGATCTCCGGGTCCGTGAAGATGGCCGCGGGCATGGCCATCACGTCGTCCATGGAGCGCGCGTGGCCGGCGATGACCTCGGCGCAGAGCTCGGCCTCCTTGGACGCCTTGTGCGCGAGGTAGGGGCCGCCCGTGACGTCGCCGATTGCGAAGACGCCGGGCACGTTCGTCTCGAGGCGCCCGTTGACGAGCACGTGCCCGCGCTCGTCCATCTTCACGCCGATCTCCTCGAGGCCGAGGTTCTTCGAGTTCGGCTTGAAGCCGACCGCCACGAGCACCTTGTCGGCGTCGAGGGTCTTCTCCTGGCCGTCGTGCTCGACGGTGACCGTGACCTTCTTCTTGGTCTTCTTGAGCTTCGTGGCCTTGGCCTTCGTCAGCACCGTCGCCGGGTTCTCGCCCTTCGTGAGGTGCTTTTCGACGACGCGGACCAGGTCCTTGTCCGTGCCCGGGAGGATCTGATCCATCAGCTCCACCACCGTCACCTCGGTGCCGAGCTTCTGGTAGACCATGCCCAGCTCGAGGCCGATCACGCCGCCGCCGATGAGGACCATCTTCTTCGGCGCCTCGCGGAGCGAGACGGCCTCGCGCGCGGTGATCACCATCTCGCCGTCGGGCTCGAAGCCGGGGATCTGGATGATGCTGGTGCCCGTCGCGATGACGATGCCCTTCGTCGCGTCGAAGGACTCCTTCGACCCGTCCTCCTTGGTGACCTCGACGGACTTCGGGCCCGTCAGCTTCGCCGTGCCCTTCAGGAGGTCGCCGCCGTTGCCCTTCACGAGGCTCGCGACGCCGCTCGTCAGCTTGTGGACGATGCCGTCCTTCCAGTCCTGCATCTTGCCGACGTCGACGCTGACGTCCTTCACGAAGAGGCCCATCTTCTCGGCGTGCCGGACCTTGTGCGCGAGGCCCGAGGCCGCGATGAGCGCCTTCGAGGGGATGCAGCCCCAGTTGAGGCACACGCCGCCCCAGTACTCCTTGTCGACGCAGAGGACCTTCAGGCCCAGCTGGCCGAGGCGGATCGCGGCCACGTAGCCTCCGGGACCCGCGCCGATGACGATCGCGTCATAGCTCTTGTTCGCCATAACTCTCGCTTCTCTTTCCGTTTCAGCGGTGCGTTCTAGCCGTGCTCGGGGGGCGGAGGGGCCGCCCGGAGCTCGTCTTCTTGCTCGCGTAGATGCCAGGGGCGCGTCGCGTAGACGTCCTCGAAGAGCGTCGCCGTCGCCGGCCGTTCCATGGCCTCGACCTTGCGGATGGCGGCCTTGATCTCGGCCTCGAGCTCCGCCTCCATGGCTTCCCGTTGGTCGCCCGTGAGGTGGCCCTCGCTACGGAGGAAGCGCTCGAAGCGCTGGAGCGGGTCCTTCTGGCGCCACGCCTCGACCTCGGCCTCGCTGCGGTAGCGGGTCGGGTCGTCGCTCGAGCTGTGGGCGCCGATGCGGTAGGTCACGGCCTCGATGAAGGTGGGCCCCTCGCCGTCGCGGGCGCGGTCCACGGCCTCCTTCACCACGCGATAGGTCCCGAGCACGTCGTTGCCATCCACGCGGACGCCCGGGATGCCGTAGGCCCGGGCCTTCACGGCGAAGGTCGCCGACGCCGATTGCTTCGAGCTCGGGACCGAGATGGCCCAGTGGTTGTTCTGGCAGATGAGGACCACGGGCGGGCGGTAGACGCCGGCGAAGTTCATCGCGGCGTGAAAATCGGGCTCGCTGGTGGCGCCGTCGCCGATGAAGCCGAGCACGACGGCCTTGTCGCCGCGGTGCTTGGCGGCCATGGCGGCGCCGACGGCCTGGGGGAGCTGGGGGCCGAGGCAGGAGCTCCAGGCCACCTGGTTCACGGCGCGGCCGGACATATGGCTCGGCATCTGCCGGCCCTTCAGCACGTCGCCGGCGTTCCCGTAGACCTGCGCCACGTAGGTCGTGAGCGGGAAGCCGCGGACCAGCATGATCGCGCTCTCGCGGAGCGCCGGGAACACCCAATCCTCCGTGCGGAGCGCGAAGCCGCTCGCGATGGGCGTGGCCTCCTGGCCGGTGATGGCGCCGTAGAAGCCCACCTTGCCCTGGCGCTGGCGCATCATCATGCGCTCGTCGAGGAGGCGGACCCGGAGCATGTGCCGGAACATGGCGCGGAGAGTCTTCGGCCCGAGGCTCGGCAGCCACGCCTCCCGGGCCGTCCCGTCCTCGCGCAGGACCTGGAAGAGCCCGAGCGCCGGGTCGTCGCCCTCGGCGTCCGGACGCACCGGCACCGGCGCCGGCTCGCGGTGGGGGTCACGCATGCGGGCCGGACCCTAGCAAACCTGTCCCCGAGTTGGGGGAGTCAGCTCACCGTGCGTGCCCGCGGCTCCCGAACGAGGCGCCGCCCCGGGGCAGACGGCCCCGCGCGCGCTCAGCCGGCGACGAGGACGAGCTTCGTGACCTCGGGGGCGCTCTCGACGCGCGACGGGGGGCCCGCCGTGCCGAAGCCGCGGTTCACGTAGAGCTGGCTGCCTTCGTGCTCGTAGCGGCCGCGCACGTAGCCGTAGGGCAGCACGGCGTAGGCGGGGTTCCAGCCGAGGCTGATCTGGCCGCCATGCGTGTGCCCGGAGAGCTGCAGCGCGACCCTGCCGGCGGGACCCTCCCGGAAGTAGGCGGGCTGGTGGGCGAGGAGGATGCGCGGCAGGTCCCGCGGCACCATCGAGAGCGCCCGGTCGAGGTCCGGTCCGCCCCCCGTACGCCGGCTCCAGCGGTCGTCCACGCCGAGGAGGGCGAAGGCGCCGCCGGCGTCGCCGATGGTCTTCCCGGCGTTGAGGAGCACCTGGGCCCCGGCCTGGCGAAGGGTGCCGAGCACGTCGTCGACGCCGGCGTAGTGGTCGTGGTTGCCGGGGATGGCGGCGACGCCGAAGCGCGCGAGCTCCGCGAGGTCCTGCGTGAGGTGCCCGAGCAGGGGCACGTAGCGCGCGTCGTGGTCGATCAGGTCGCCGGTCATCACGACGAGGTCCGGGCTCACCTGGCGGACCAGATCGAGGGCGTCGCGGCGTTGCGTCTCGCCGACGAAGGTCCCGAAGTGCACGTCGGAGAGCTGGGCCAGCGTGAAGCCGTCGAGGGTGCGCGGGAGCCCGGGGATGCGGATCGGGACCTCCTCGATGGCGTAGTCGTGACGACCGAAGGCGACGCCCCAGAGGCCGGCGCTCGCTCCCACGCCGAGCGCCGCGCCCGAGGCGACGCGCTCGATGAACTCGCGGCGCCCCGTACCCTCGGCGGCCGGGGCCTCGTCCGGCGCGCTCCGGAAGCGCTTGCGCACCTTCCGGAAGAGCCAGCCGAGCGAGCGGACGGCGTCGACCTGGAGCAGCAGCCCCCCGGCCATCAAGACGGCGAGGCTCGGGACGGCCCCGAGCAGCGCCAGCGGCCCAGCCCACTCGCCGAGCGCGTCCGCGAAGGCCCGGGACCCGAAGAGGAGCGCGATGCCCGCGAGCCCCACGACGAAGAGGCCCCGGGCGCGGCGACGCGAGAGGTCGAAGACCTTCTCGGCGCGGCGGGTGACGTAGCGGGTCAGCGCCACGAGGAGCGCGACGAGCACGAAGAGAAACGCGGCGAACATCCGTCCTGCTCTGACGCACGCGACGCGCGAGCGTTGCGGAGCCTCACCCTCCGAGGCGGTGGAGGTGCAGGGCCCGGAGGGCGACCTCGAGCCGCGGATAGAGGCGGAGCGAGACCCCGGCCAGCTTCATGCTCGACGCGGCGAGCTGCACGCCGAGGGAGAGGAGGCGTCCCGCCGGCTGCACGGCGATGGCCACCCGCTCGTAGGCCTGCGCGTTCCCCAGGAGGTGCCGCGTGAGCCGGGCGCGGGCGGAGGGCGTGTAGCCGACGCACGCGGACCAGTCGTGGAGCACGGTCAGCGGGATGCCGCGCCGCATGCGCACCGTGTCCTGGGCGATCACGAAGTCGGCAACGGCGTCGTCCACCGTGCGCGCGGGAACCGCGTAGACGAGGCCGTCGTGGTCGTGCTCCCAGATGGCCACCCCCGTCGGGGCGTCCACCATGTCGGGCGCCCCCCAGGTCGCCAGGGAGCGGCCGTAGGCGCCGATCAGGTAAGCGGGCTCCGCCATGTGGACAGAGAATAGACGGTAGTGGGGTTCCTCATGGAACCCCTACGGGGCGGTCAGTGGGATAGATGACACGAACAGGGCTGATCCTGCGCCAGGAACGCCCGTGTCTCGCGCCGCGAGTCTCAGGCCTGGGACCTAAGACGTGGAAAACCTGGGGACTCACGGGGGAGTCCCCAGGTCTTTTCCACGTATCGCGAGCGATGCTTCGCGCGGGTGGTCGCCTCGGCGGGGGTCAGTTCCGCTCGAAAAGCCCGGCCGCGCCCATGCCGCCGCCGATGCACATCGTGACGATGGCGTACTTCCCGCCGCGCCGCTTGAGCTCGTAGAGCGCCGTCGCCGTGAGCTTGGCGCCCGTGCAGCCGAGGGGGTGACCGAGGGCGATGGCGCCGCCGTTCACGTTCAGCTTGTCGTCCGGGAGCCCGAGGGTCTTCTTCACG
>JBCDGX010000369.1:0-6202 GCA_038750805.1 Myxococcota bacterium | reverse complement strand
CGACCGCGGACTGCTGCAGCTGCTGGCGAGCGCGACGGCCAAGCCGCCGAGCGCCTGCCTTCGGCGCGCGGCGGTGGCCATCCGCATCGGTCAGGACCGGGCGGCGAGCCTCGACGTCGCGGAGCACGCCGCGGGGGTCGGCACCTCCTTCGCGGCGCGGCGCATCGTGCTCGGCTGCGCGCGGCGGGCCTTCGAGCGAGGCGACGCCCGGGCGCTCCGCGAAGCCGCGGCGCTCTTTCGCACGCTCGCGGCGCATCCGCCCCCGGTCGCCGAGGCCATCCAGAGCGAGCATTTCGCCAACGCGGCGGGGCAGCTCGACGACGCCCGCGCGCTCCTCGAGGAGCGTGGCCCCATGGCGCCGGAGCTCCGCGCGGCGCTCCGAGCGGCCCGGGCCTTCCGCGACGCGGGGGAGGCGCTCGGCGCGCTCCGCTCGGACGCCTACCCCTCACAGTTCGAGGGCCCGCCGGAGACGTGGCCACCGAGCGTGGTGGCCGACGCGAGCGCGCAGGCCTTCCTCCGGGCGCTCGCCGCGGCGCTCACGATCCTCGCGACCGAGCTCCGCGAAGGACGGCTCCCGCGCGCGGCTCCGGACGACGCGGCGCTCCGCGACCCCTTCACCGGCGACCCGCTGCGTTATACGCCGCGGGCCTCGGGCTTCACGCTCGAGAGCTGGGGTCCCGACGGGCGCCCGGACGACGAGCTGGCGGATGACGCGGACGACGCGGCCCGGCGGAACGACGTCGTGCTGAACGTGACCCGCTGAGCGACGGGGGCCTCAGCGCCGGGGCATCGGCCGGAGCAGGCCCTTCGCCACCTCGCGATGGGCCACCCAGCGGACCACCCGAAGCTGCTCCGCGTCGAAGCGCGGCGCGTCGCCGTGGTCCCGGCTCATGATGTTCCCGGGCACGTCCGTGTGCTCGTGGTTGCCGAAGTAGTGACCGAGCTCGTGCGCGAGGGTCGTGCGCGGGCCGAGCGCCGAGAGGATGACGAAGTGAACGTCCGGCCGGTGCGGGAGCCGCGTGTGCACGCCCCGCCGCCATTGCGCCGGGTCCTCGGCGTCGCGCATGCGCCCGACCACGAAGCAGTGGATGGCGCGTGGCCGCACGTAGCGCGCCAGCGCCCAGCGATCAGCCCGCGTCTCGACGACGAGGTGACGCCCCGCGAGCGAAGCCGGTCGGGCCAGCACGAAGCCCACACCCGCGTCGCGGAAAACGCGGTTCGCCGCGCTGACCTGGTCCCGGAGCCACGCCGGCGGGACCACCGGCCCCTCCGGTCCGAGGGCGACAGCGCACCGCAGTCGGAAGCGCTGCACCGTCGCGCCCGAGGGGTCCGCGGTCGCGCTCCCTCCCAACGGCCAGGCCGCCGCGAGGGCGAAGCCGAGCACCGCGCCGCCCACCACCCTTTGCACGCACCAAGGCTACCGCCACCGCGATGATCGCTCACGAAGATGCGGCAGTGGCGCCGCACCCCAGGCGGTCGGCCAGGTCCATGGGCTTGGGGTCGCAGCGCGAGGGGCGGGCACCGCGCGCCGTTCCTCAGCCAGGCTCCTTTCATCGCCCAACGCGGCGTCTTGGCCGCTGCCCGAATCACGGCGCGGACGCGCGGCAGCGGGCTCCTGCGACGAGCGGGCTACCGGGCGGTCTTCAAGTGCGGGAGTCCGCATGAGAGGCTCTGGACCATGCCTTGCGTCGCTTCGACGGGCCCCGCGCTTTGGCTTGCGAGTGTCGTCCTCGCGCTTGGAACTCTCGGCGGTTGCCAGCGTACCCTCTTCGTCGCGGACGACGCCGCCGCGCTGGACGGCGGCGCCGATGCGTCGTCGGGTGACCCGACCGGGGCGACGCCGCCTCCGCTCCTTCGCCGGACGGTCCCCGCGAGCCCCGGAACCTCCGGGCGCCCCGAGGTGGAGGGTCTCTCCGAGGTGGACGCGGAGATCGCGCTTTTCCTAGACGCGGCCTGCGCGGGCGCGCCGGCGCTCACATTCGTCAGCGCGGGCGAGTTCCAGCAGGCGCTCGACGTTCCAGCGAACGTCTTCGTCGACCTGAGCGCCCAGGCGACGCTCCCAGGCCGGCCGGCGTCGGCGTGCAGCAACGCCCTCAGCTACCTCTGGGACACGGAGGGCCCCGCCACGCCCGAGCTGCTAGCGACGACGCCCGCCTCCCCGGCGCCCGACGCCAGCATCACCCTCGAGGGCCGGGCCGAGCCGCTCGCTCGCGTCGAGCTGTTCCTGGGGCCGAGCTGCTCGGGCGACGCCCGCGAGCGGGTCGCGGATGAGTCCGGGGCGTTTACACTGATGCTCGACGTGGACCGGGGCGAGACCGTCTTCACGGCCCGGGCCGTCGACGCGCTCGGCAACGCCTCGGCCTGCAGCGCACCGCTCATGCACACGCGCACGCTTGGGGTCACGCCGGTCTTCCCGCCGGCGCCGGGCGCGACCGAGCGCGAGTTGCTTCGTGTGCGCGCGCGTGTGGACGTGCCCCCGGACACGCGCGTGAGCTTCGTGGGACCGGGCGGGGCGCGCGCCGCTACCTACTGGCCGGACGCCGACGAATGGCGGGCCACGGTCCCCCTCGTGCTGGGGCCGCAGGCCATCGAAGCGCGCGTGGTGGGCGAGCCCGAGAGCGCCGGGGCGCCAATCGTCGACCTGAAGCGGACGGTGTTCGTGCGCGAAGCCCGCGCCATCGCCTGGGACGACGCGGCGTCGACGCTGCTCGTCGGCGACGGCACGAGGGTGATCGCCCTCGATCCCGTGAGCGGCGACGCGTCGCTCATCGTGGATGCCGGGGCGCTCCTCGAGGACGTGGTCGCCGTGGCGGCGGGGGGCGGGACGACCTACCTGCTTGGCAACGGCCCGGACGGCGTGGCGCGGGTGGTCTCCTGGGACGGCACGACGCTGCGCCAGCTCGCGCGGCTCACGGCCCCCATCGACTTCGCCACGGAGCGGGGCGTGGCGCTCGAGCTCCGCACCGAGGGCGACGAGCTGCTCGTCCATGGGGGCCGAAGGGCGGGGACCTTGACGGTCGACCTTGCCCGCGGCGGCGCCCGGCCGCTCGTGACCGAGCCCCTCGCCTGCCTGGCCTACGACCCGATGCGCGATCGCGCGGTCCTTTGCCTCACGGGGAGCAGCTCCGGGACCTTCCGGGTCCTCGACCTGGCCAGCGGGACGGCCCGGAACGTCGCGATTCCGGGATGGACGGTCGAGGAAGGGCGCCCCGAGGAGCTTCGCTGGGACCCCTTCGCCGAGGGCTTCCTCCTGCACGACTTCAGCTCGCTGTCGCGCCTGGACGTGGATGCCGCCACGCTCGAGCCGATTCCCCTCAGCGGCGGCGCTCGAGGTCAGATGGGGGTCCGGGGCGACACGGGAGAGCTGGTGTTCGCGGAGGGCTTCGACTCCCTCGGCACCTTCGACCCGCGCTTCCCGCGCGCGTCGTTGCGGGCCCTGCTGAGCGAGCGCGTGGGCCGCGGGGAGGCGCTCGGCTTCACCGGGTCCGTCGCGACCCGCGGCGACCGCGTCTTCGTCACGGACGGGCCACGGCTCGTCGAGGTGACGCTCGGAACGGACGGCGGGGAGCGCCGCGCCGTCGTCACTGGAAGCACCGTGGAGAACTGGGTCGCCCTGACCTTCGTGCCGAGCGAGGACCGTTTTTTCGCCTACGACGCAAACGCGCGGCTCCTCGAGGGAAGCCTCGACGGCGGGCCGATCGTCATCCGCGCATTCGGTGAGGACACGCCCGCCACACCGCGGGTGGGTCTCGGGATTCGCGAGGCCTCGGGGGGGAGGCCCGCCGAGCTCCTCGACGCGCGCTGGCGGCGGACCGCTGTGCTGGCGCATTCCCTCGCGTCCCCGGCGCCCCCGCGGCTGATCGGGACCGTCGGCGCCGACGAGAGCGCCGTAGCCATCGCGCACGACCCGATCACGGACGATGTCGGGGTGCTGGTAACCGGGCCCGGGTGGCCCGGCCTGGAGACGCGGCTCGTTGTGGTTCCGGCGGCGGGGGGCGAGGGCCGGACGCTCGCGACGCTCAGCTTTCCAAGCCGTCTCGCCAGCGTGCAGCTCGACCTCGCCTGGCACGAGGGCCGCTGGTGGGCGACCGACCTCCAGGGCATCGTGGCCATCGACGCGCGTTCCGGCGAGGTCGTTGCCGAACGACAGTTTCACGGGGCCGTCGTTCACTTCACGGTGCCGGACGCCCAGGGCGTGGGCTACGCGACCCTCGGCAACGTCCCCCAGCTCGTCGCCTACGACGCCGGCAGCGACGGTTACGTGGTGATCGCGCGATGAACGCGAAGCCTACCCTTCGGACGATCGCGCTGGCCGCGCTCCTGGGCGCCGGCTGCCAGCGCACGGTCTTCGTGGCGGACGATGGCGGCATGGGAGTCGCCACCGATGCGTCGACGGACGCGCCAGCGCGCCCGACGCCTCCGCCTCTCTTGCGCGAGACCGTGCCCGAGAGCCCCGGCGCCAGCGGGCGACCGGACGTGGTCGGGCTCTCGGAGCCTGGCGCCGAGGTCGCGCTCTTCCGGACGGCGGCCTGCGAGGGCGAGCCCGCGATCACCGTCACCAGCGACGGCACCTTCCGCGCGACCCTCGAGGTGCCGCCGAACGCCTTCGTCGACCTGAGCGCCCGGGCCACGCTCCCGGGGCAGCTCCCCTCGGTCTGCAGCAACGCGCTCACGTACCTCTGGGACGCGGAAGGACCGACGGTCCCGGAGCTCCTCGGGACCGAGCCGGCCTCGCCGGCGCCGGACGCCCGCATCACGCTCGAAGGCCGCGCCGAGCCCGAGGTGCGGGTCGAGGTGTTCCAAACGGCGGACTGCACCGGGCCGCCCCTCGCCGTCGACACGGACGCCGCCGGCGCCTTCGCGCTGGCCCTCGACGTGCCGCGCGGGGACACCACGCTGAGCGCGCTGGCCCTCGACGCGCTCGGCAACGCCTCCGCCTGCAGCGCGCCCCTCGTCCACACGCGCGTACTCGGCGTGGTCCCGGTGTTCCCCCCGACCGGCGGCGCGACCGAGCTCGACGCGCTCCTTCTTCGGGCGCGTCTGGACGTCAGCCCGGAAGCGCGCGTGAGCTTCGAGGGTCCCACGGGAAGGCGCGAGGCCACGTACGACGCGGACAGAGATACCTGGGAGGCGCGCATGCCCCTCACGCCGGGGGCGCAGGCCATCGAGGTCGTGCTCGATGCGCCGGAGGGAACGGCCCGCGCGCCGCTCGCCGAGGTCGCGCGGGTGGTCTTTCCGCGGGAGCCCTCCGCCATCGCCTGGGACGACGCCACGGGGGTTCTCTTGCTCGGGGAACGGGGGCGCGTGCTCGCCTTCGACCCTGCATCGGGCGACGTGTCGCCAAGGGTCGACGCCCGCGGCGTGCTCGAGGACATCGTCGCGCTGACGGCCGCGGGGGGAACGCTCTACCTCCTCGGAAACGGTCCCGACGGGCTCGGGCGCGTCGCGTCCTGGGACGGCACGACGCTGAGGGAGCGCGCGGCCTTGGGCGTCGCCGCGCGCGCTGGGTCGATTTTCATCCGCGCGGGCGGCGCCGAGCTTCTGCTCCTGGCGGATGTCCTGGCGGGCGCGCTCCGCCTCGACCTCGCCACGGACACCCTCCGGCCGCTCGTCGACGGCCCGGCGTGGTGCCTTGGCTACGAGCCGGCGCGCGACCGCGCCGTGCTTTGCCGAGGGGAGCCGATCTTCGGGCCCATCCGCCTTGCCGCGCTCGACCTCGCGAGCGACGCGCTCACGGCGCTGGACACGGGGACCGACACCGCGTTCGCCCTTCGCCGCGATGTGCGCCGAGGCGGCTTCCTTCTCGTGAACGCCGACCGTGCGCTCTTTCGGCTCGATGTGGACGCGGGCACCGTGACGCCGCTCTTTCTCGATACGCCGGTGCACACGCAGTTCGTCGTGCGCCCGGACACGGGGGAGCTCGTCTTCGTGACCGGCGCGGATACGGCCCTCCCCACGCTGGACCTCGGGACGGGCCTGCCAGGACGTCTTCCGGTCGCGCCCGTGGGCGATGGCGAGCCCCTGGGCACGCCGCTCGCCGTCGCGCACGCGGAGGGGCGCGTCTTCTTGAGCGACGGGCCGCGGGTGCTCGAGGTCACGCTGGGCGGCGGCACCGGGACCCGCCGGCGCGTGGCCTCCGGGGGCCGAAGCGCTGGCTGGCAGTCCCTCGCCTTCGCCTCGGAGCTCGGGAGCTTCTTCGCCT
>JBCDGX010000368.1:0-6205 GCA_038750805.1 Myxococcota bacterium | reverse complement strand
GCCGCCGCGGCGCACCCGCTCGAGGGCACGTGCTTCGGCGATACGGCGCCGGAGGGCGGCTTCGTCGACGCCTTCGGCTTCGCGCCGGAGGGCAACGTGAGCGCCGGTGGCGTGGCCTTCACGCTCCCGAACCGGACCGGGCTCGCTCCCGGGACCGCGGTCGGGCTCTGGCTGGTCGGGGGCATCGACACGGAGCTCCCCGGGGGCGAGGTGGTCGAGGAGGCCGAGTGGGCGCGCTTCGCGGACGCCGTCGTATCGGACGATGGGACGACGCTCGTGCCCGACGCGCTGCTGCCGGAGCTGACCTGGATCGGCATCACGGTGCCCTGAGCGGCGCCGCTTGACGGGCCGCGCGGCGAGGACGACCGTCGCCCCGTGGCTCGCCTCCTCGCCTGCTCCCTCGTCGTCCTCGCCGCGGGGTGCTGCCGCCGCAGTGGGGACACGCCGGAGCCCGTGGGCCGCGCCGCGTCCCAGCACGCCGACCCGCTCTTCACGGGCGCCGTCGACGAGGCGACCTTCGCCTCCCTCCACGAGCACACGGACGCCGCGGCGCCCCGGCGGTTCGGCGAAACCGTGCGCGCGGGGGCCGCGGTCTTCTATCGCTCCTTGCCGACGCGCACGGGCCCGCACCCGGGCGTCGTGGTCATCCACGAGTGGTGGGGGCTGAACGCGCACATCGAGCATTGGGCGGACCGGCTCGCGGCCCTCGGCTACGCCGCGCTGGCCGTCGACCTCTACGGGGGCCGCACGGCGACGACGCCCGAGGGCGCCATGGAGCTCGTGGGGAGCGTGGACGAGGACGAGGCCCGGGCGACGCTCGCGGCGGCGGTCGCCTACCTCGAGGCGAACGGTAGCGAGCGCATCGCGGTGCTCGGCTGGTGCTTCGGGGGCGGCTGGGCGCTCCGCGCGGGCGTGGAGGTGGCCGGGATCGACGCGACCATCATGTACTACGGGCGGCCCATCACCGAGGCCGCGGCCCTCGAGGGCTACGGCGGCCCGCTCCTCGGCGTCTTCGGAAACGAGGACACGAGCATCCCGCCGGCGACCGTCGACGCCTTCGCGGCGGCGCTGACCGAGGCCGGCGTCGACCACGCGCTTCGCCGCTACGACGCGAGCCACGCCTTCGCGAACCCTTCGAGCGCCCGCTACGACCCGGTGGCCGCCGAGGCGGCCTGGGGCGAGGTCCAGGCGTTCTTGCGCACGCACCTCGCGCCCTAGCGCAGGTGCCGTGAGCCTCCGCCGTAACCGATCGGCCTCCGCCACCGTGTTAGGGGGCACACGCCGTCTTTCGCCTTCCCTCCGGCGGCGTGATAGGGGTTTCGAGATGCAGATTCGGCCGATTTCGACGTTCTGGCTCGCGGCGACGCTCGCCTTCGGGCTCGGCTGCGACGACGGCCAGCTCTCGGCGACGGCCGGCGGCGGACGCGCCCCCGGCGCCCCCATCCTCGACCTCGGCACCGGCGGCGGCGGCGAGCTCCCCGGCGGCGGCACCGGCGGCGGCATGGTCGACCCGGGCCCCGTCGAGATTCCGGCGGAGGAGTACTGCGCGCCGGTGGCCTCCTGGCCCGGCGCGGACACGGACCTTGAGCTCGAGGTCGTGCGCCTCGTGAACGAGCGCCGCGCCGTGGGCGGCAACTGCCCCGACGGCAGCAGCCACGGTCCGAGCGGCCCCCTCGCCGTGTCCGGCCCGCTGACCTGCGCCGCGCGCGTGCACACCGTCGACATGAACGTCCGCGGCTACTTCGCGCACACGAACCCCGAGGGCGAGAGCCCCGGCGTCCGCGCGGCCCGCGCCGGCTACGAGGGCGGCGGCTGGGGTGAGAACATCGCCCGCGGCTACCCGACCCCCGAGGCGGTCGTGGCGGGCTGGATGAGCAGCACCACGGGGCACTGCGCCAACATCCTCAACCGGGACTACCGGACGATCGGCGTGGGTCACCAGGACACGACCTGGACCCAGGTCTTCGGTCGCTGACGGGCCGCTTGCGCGGCGCCCTGGGCTTGCTACACCTCGCGGCCCCGGCGGCGAACGGCGCCTCCCAGCGATGGACCGGGGACGAAGCGAGAAGAGACGATGGCCGTTCCGAAGCGAAGGAAGTCGCGCATGCGCCGCGACCAGCGCCGTGCCCACCACGACAAGGTGAGCGCGCCGACGCTCGTCGAGATCGAATACGACGGGCAGATCGTCGTGGTCCCCAAGCGGATCGCGAAGGCTCTCCCGTACCTCACGGAGCGTGAGCTCCAGAACCTCGGGGTCGAGCTGTGAAGGTCCTCAACTCGCTCAGCAGCGCCAAGAAGCGCCACCCGGACTGCCGCGTCGTGCGGCGTCGCGGCAAGGTCTACGTCATCTGCAAGTCGAACCCGCGCTTCAAGGCGCGTCAGGGCGGCAGCAAGAAGAAGTAGGCCTCGCGCGTGCGCCGAATCCCCGAGCCGTGGAGCCTGCGCTCCGCGGCTCGTGTCGTTTCGGCGCATGGCCGGCACGCGCGACGATTGGTAAGAGCGAAGCGTGAGCGACGAGAGGCCGCGCATCCGCATGACCCGCCCGCGGATGTTCGCCGTGTTCCTCGGCGTGGGGCTGGGCGGCGCCCTCGCCGTGGCGCTCCTCTTCCCGGACATCTGGGAGACGCCGCGGGCCCTGACCTTCGTCATCTATGTCGTGCACCAGCTGCCGATCCTGCTGGCGACGCTCTTCGTGCAGGGGCCGCTCCTGAAGCAGCCCGTGCTCGGCCCCCTCGGCTTCGCCGGCAAGCCGAACCGCTGGTGGCTCGTCGCCTGGCTCTCGCCGGCGTGGATGCTCTTCGTGGCCCTCGGCATCGGCGCCCTCCTCGGCGACGCGCCGGCCCTCGATACGGCGAGCTACGTGGCCAATCGCCGGGCCGGCATGGACCCGGCGCTGCTCGCGGAGTTCGAGGCCGCGCTCGGCGACAGCCCGCCTTCGCACCCGCTCCGCTACGTCGGGAGCGCACTCTTCGCGGGGCTGCTCTTCCCGATGCTCATCGCGCTCTTCGCGGAGATCGGCTTCCGCGGCTTCCTCTTCCGGGAAGTGCAGGGCGGCTTCTGGCGCCGGAGCTTCCTCATCGGCCTCGCCGAAGCGGCGTTCCTGGCGCCCCTCGGGGCCTTCGGCTTCCAGTTCCCAGGGATGCCCTGGGTCGGCGCGGGCATGCTCGCGGCGTGGGCCCTGCTCGCCTCACCGGTGCTGGTCTACCTGCGCGTCCGCACGGGCAGCGTGCTCGCGGTGGCGGCCTTCCGGGGCACGCTCTTCGCGCTGACCACCATCGCGGCGGACATGTCGGGCGCGGGGCCGCTGACCCGGCCCTTCTACGGGATCAGCGGCCTGCTCGCGCTGGCCCTGCTCCTCGGCGCCTTCGTGGCGCATGACCGTTTCGTCGCCCAGGCGAAGCTCACGCGCGCCTGAGCCACCCGCCGCGCTTCAGGATCTGCGCCGCGCCGCCGTTGCCCAGGGCAGCGCGGGACGTGTCTCGGGGGCCCGGGCCTGCGCGAAGGCAGACTTCGATGGATCTCAGCGAGCTCGAAATGCTGATCGAAGCCCTCGGCGAGGAAGACGTCGTGGGCCTCCTCGAGATTTTCCTCGGGGACTCCATGACCCAGCTGGAGGTCATCCGGGGTCACCTCGCGTCGGGTGATCACCACCAGCTCACGCGCGCGGCGCACACGCTCAAGGGGAGCAGCCTCAACATGGGCGCCCGCGAGCTCGCCGACGCCTGCGCGCAGCTCGAGAAGTCCGCGGACGTCGCCGAAGCGCAGACGCTCCTCGCCGCGGTGGAAGCCGAGGCCGAGAAGGTCCGCGAGATTTTCGGCGGCGAGCTCGCCCGCCTGCGGGCCAAGGTCGCCGCGGCCTGACGCTGGGCGCGAGCGCCCAGGTCCCGCGCCGGACGGGGCGCCTAGGTGAAGCGCCGCCACTTGGTCAGCTCGGCCTCCTGGAAGGCGCCGTAGCGACCCTGGAGCCGGATGACCTCGCCGTAGGCGCCGGGCATGCTCTGCGCGAGCGCGAGGAGCACATGGCCCGTGGCCTCCGCGTCCCCCGCGGCCCGGTGCGCCTGCTCGAGGGGGATCCCGAAATGCGCGGCGACGTCGCCGAGCTTCCGGCTCTTCTGGTCCTTGAGGATCTCCCGCGCCCAGACGAGCGGGTCGAGCCAGACCACGTCCGCCCGAAGGCCCGGCGGCCGGGCCTCGGACGCCGTCCATCCCGGGACGCGCCGGGCCTCCGCGTGGAGGAAGCCCCGGTCGAACCCAGCGTTGTAGGCGACGGGGATGCGCCCGGCGAGGAGCTCCTCGATGCGCGGCAGCACCTCGTGAAAGCGCGGAGCGCCCTTCAGCTCCTCGTCCGTGATGCCGTGGACGGCGCGTGCCTCCTCGGGGACCGGCACGCCCGGGTCGACGAGGAGCCCCTCCCGGAAGCTCACGCGCCCGCCGTCGAAGCCGACGAGGCCCACCTCGAGGATGCGGTCGTTTTCGGAGTCCGTGCCCGTGGTCTCGAAGTCGACCACGACGAAGGGCAGGTCCGTCCAGCGGGCGCCCGGGTCGAGCTCCGCGATGAGCCCCGGCACGTTGCGGATGGCCCGCGCGATGAGGTCCGCGATGCCTGGGTAGTGGCGACCGGTGGGGAAACAGCCGAGGCTCGCGCCGCGCATCGACGAAGGGACTAGCGCGCCACCCGCCGAGCTGACAAGCGCCGCGCCGCCCTTCACGCTCGCGCACGACCGTGCCTCCCGAACCGCCGGCGCCCTACCGCACGCGTTTCGCCCCGTCGCCGACGGGGGAAATGCACCTCGGCCACGCCCGGACGCACCTCGTCGCCTGGCTTCGGGCGCGGGCCGCGGGAGGACGCATCGTGATGCGCATCGACGATCTGGATCCCCCGCGGGTGCGTCCCGGGGCGGCCGAGGCGATCCTCCGGGATCACGAATGGCTCGGCCTCGACTGGGACGAGGGCCCCGTCCATCAATCGTCACCGGAGCGACAGGCGGCCTACCGGGAGGCCCTCGCGCAGCTCGACGCCGAGGGGCGTCTCTACCCCTGCACCTGCAGCCGCCGCGAGTGGATGGAGGTGGCGAGCGCGCCCCACGACGGCGGCCCGCCACGCTACCCGGGGACCTGCCGCGCCGGTCCCTCGCACCCGGAGCGGGAGGCGGCGGCGCGCTTTCGCCTCGAGGGGCGGACGCCGCGCTTCGTCGACGGGCTGGCGGGGCCCGCGGGGGACGCGGACGAGGGCGATTTCGTGGTGCGCCGGGCGGACGGGCTTGTCGCGTACCAGCTCGCCGTGGTGGTCGACGACCGTGACCAGGGCATCACCGAGGTGGTTCGGGGCGACGATCTTCTGTCGGCCACCGGTCTCCAGCTCGCGCTCTTCGCGGCCCTCCGGGCGGCGCCCCCGGCCTTCCTGCACGTGCCCCTCGTCGTCGGGGCCGACGGGTCGCGCCTGGCGAAGCGCCATGGCGCGCCGGGGATCCGGGCCCTCCGGGAGGCGGGGCGGACCGCGGAGGAGGTGCTCGGGGGCCTCGGCGCCTCGCTTGGCCTGCTCCCCGGCCGCCACCCCGCGACGCTCGACGAGCTCCTGGCGCGCGCCGCCGAGCTCCCGGCCGCCCTCCCCCGCGAGCCTGCGCACCTCCCCGAGCTGGCCTCGGGGTTGCCTTAGGCCTTTTCGGGGATGTTTCGGTCGCCGGACGACGCCATACTGCTGGAATGCGTTTCACTTCGCTTTCGCTCGCGCTCCTCCTCTCCCTCGCCGGCTGCGGCGACGACGACGGCGGCACGGCCGACGACATGGGCATGGCCGATATGGGCGGGCTCATGGACATGGGCGGTCTCGACCCCGACATGGGCGTCGACCCGACGGCGGAGCTCTTCGCGCCCGGCCCCTTCGCAGCGGGCTTCCAGGAGGGCATCGAGGTCACCTACACGCCGGCCGGGGGCGGCGGCGAGCGCACGATCCCGGTGTCCGTGTGGTACCCGGCGGACGCGGGCTCGGCCGAGGCCGTGACCTACCAGGTCGCCGGGCTCGCCGCCGTGAGCGTGCCGAGCGACGCGCTCGACGCCCCGCCCGTGGCGGAGGGGAGCTTCCCGGTGGCGGTCTACAGCCACGGCTCGCGAGGAGCTCGGCGAAGGGGTAGCCGACGAGGGCGAGGCCCCCCGAGCCGTGGCTGTAGACCGCCACCGGGAAGCTCCCCTCCGCCACGGGCGGGGC
>JBCDGX010000367.1:0-6210 GCA_038750805.1 Myxococcota bacterium | reverse complement strand
GCGGCGGGGTTCACGAGCTCGATGGTGCCCGTCGGGCTCACGAGGATCATCGAGCTGGCGGCCGCGTCGATGGCCGTCCGCACGCGCTCCTCGTCGCGCTTCCGCTCCGTGATGTCGACGGCGGTGACGAGCACGTGCGTCTCGCCGCCCTCCTCGAAGGGATGGAGACCGAGCTCGAGGGGGAGCACGCGCCCCGTGCGCGTCCGCCCGTGGAGGTCGCGGCCGCGACCCATGCGTCGCTTCGTCGGAACGCGCGCATAGGCCGCCCGAAGCTCCGGATGCCGGCTGGCGACGGCCTCCGGCAGGAGCATCTCCACGAGCTCGCCTTCGAGCGCGCCGGGCGGGTACTCGAAGAGCCGCTCGAGCTCGGCGTTCACCGCGCGGATGCGCCCGTCGGGACCCACGAGCAGCATCGGGAGCGGCCCGATGGCCACGACCTGCCGAATGCTCGCGTCCACGCCCCGGAGCCTACCTCCCGGGCGCTGAAGGCGCATGATTTCGGCCACCTAGACCGTTCGATGCGGATGCCGCGGGCCGCGCGGCGCCGGGAGCGCTCAGGCTCGGCGGCGCCGAAGCAGGAGGGCGCCGACGCCCCAGGCGAGCAGCCCCGCGCCGAGGGGCGACGGGCTGGCGGAGCAGAAGCCGGAGCCGGCGCTCGGCGCGCCTACGACGGCGGGAGCATCGGGCTCTTCCTCTTCCAGCGGCGGAGGGCCGGGAATGGTGCGGTTGTGCGTCTCGAGGAAGCTCGCGATGCGTCCCGTGTTGTCTTCGACGACGCTGCCCTCGCCAGTGCCCGTCGGGCCCACGCGCCGGATGACCGCGTTCGCCGGCATGTCGGTGACGCCGAGGGTGAAGGGCCAGTCATTGCCTCGGCCGCGCAACACGTCGCCGCTTTCGAGCTCGACGCGCCAGGGCGCGTCCTGCGGCCAGATCGCGGGGGAGCACTCGATGATCAGGTTGGCTGTGTGCTGGTTCGGTACGGCGGGCAGGTCCGCGTTGAAGTCGAAGACCGGATCCATGGTCATCTCGTCGGCGCTCATGGTGGTGTAGAGCCGCGTCTGCACGGCCGTGCGCTCGAAGAGGGCCTGGGTCTCCACCATCGGCTCGACGACCTGCTCATCGAGGTCCGCGAGATAAGCGTCGGGGTCGAAGCCTTCGACGTCCGTGACCGTGGGCTCGATGAAGCACCAGGAGCAGCTGAGGAACTCTTCGACCGTCACGCCCTCGGGTGGCGTGATGTGCTCTGTGACGACCTCGCGTGCCCCGTCGAGGACGAAGAGGAACGAGGTCTGGCTGATGAGTCGCCCGTGCTGGCCGGCCCAGTCCTCCGCTTGGAGACCGTCCCAGCGCCGCTCGTCGCCCACTCTCCAGATCACCGCTTCGAGCGCCGCCGTGCTTCCGCTCATCTCCGTGACGAAGCCCTGGCCCCCGGCTTCGTTCGCGGCGCGGGTGACCACGGCGTCGTAGTTTCGCCCCGGCTGGAACCAGTCGATCAGCGCTTCGTTCAGCTCGAGCGAGCGGTAGTTCGCCGGAACGGCGCGGCCCGGGCCGAGAACCCAGACCAGGATGCCCATGTCGGGCACCGTCGCCACGGCCGTCGGCCGGATGGGAATCGAAGGAAGGCCCTCGCCGAAGCTCAAACGCACGGGGCGGATGGCGCCGACGTCGTTGCCCTTCGTGAGGCGGAAGGCGAGGAGGTTCTGCCCGGCCTCGAGATACGGGCGAAGCACGTCCGAGCCCATGTCGGGCACGTCGTAGCCGTTGTCCTGTAGCCATTCGATGGCCAGATCGACGAGATCCGCAGCGTCCGGGTCGATCGCGATGAGCACGAAATCGTAGGGACCGACGGAGCCCTCATCCACGACGGTCACGGCGCCGGGATCCGTACCCATGTCCGCCTCCGCCATGCCCATGTCCACGGCGGCATCGAGGACCCCCGACCCCGGACCCGTGTTGCGGCGTCGGCACTCGCCCTCAACCCGCGTTCTGAGGTCGTAGGTTGGGCTCGTTCGGCCCTGGAGGCGGGTGAAGGCAGCGTTCGACGACACGGCGATCTCGGGGCGGCCGCTCACGGGGAGCATCCAGGCGAAGCGCTCGGAGGGGCCGGCGTACTGGATCTGGATGACCGCCGTGACCGTCCCGTCCGGTTCCTGGGCGAAGATGATGCGCTCGGCCTGCTGGTTCACCGGCTGGCCGTTGTCGCAGAAGAAGCCGCCGCAGGCCGCAGCGGGCGCCGGGACGAGCGTGAGCGCGGACGCGAGAAGGCCCCCAAGGGCGAAGCAAAGCAGACGAAGTCGCATGGGGTGAACCGTAGCAGTGATCGTTCCACCCCCACGTTTGGGGTTCACGCGCGCTGCCAGGTCGATGCGGCACGGGTTGGCACGAAGCCAGGCCTTCGTGTCACGACGCCGCTCGCCCTGACCCGCCGCGACCGTCGAGTCCGAGCACGCCTCCGCGAGGACTTCGGCACGCGGCGCAAGGGGGGCAGCAAGTCGGCGCCGGCGGCGAGTCCGCTACCCTCGGCCCATGGGCGAACGCTTTCCCCAGGTGCTCCTCGTCGTGCACGCCGTGCTCCTCGGCTGGGGCGTGCTCGGACTGATCGAGTACTTCGTGCCCGCCGCCACCCTCGGGCTCCAGAACGCGAGCTTTCCGCCGGGCACGCAGTTCCTTCACTTCGCGTCGGTGCTCGTCGCCGGCGCCGTCTACGTCGGCGGCTACCTCACGCGCTGGCCGTCCACGGTCTTCGCGACGGTGACCATGTACGCCGTACTGGCCACGATCTGCTTCATCGAGACCGTCGACTTCGGCGCGTTCGGAGGAGGGCCCACGCGCTTCCTCCCCATGGCCGCCGAGTACGTGACCTACGCCCTGCTCTCGACCTACCTCCTCCGCTCCGCGACGGTCCGCGCACGTTTCCCCCGGGCGGCGGGAGAAGCGGACGCGCGGACCGCCCGTGCGGCGGCGGCCGTTCGTTAGCGCTTCGAAGCGCCGACCCTCAGGCCTCGATGCTCGCGTCCGGCGCGGGCGTCTGCGTTTCTCCGCGGCGCTTGCCGAAGCCGAGCTCCCCGGCCGCCACGTCCACGACGACCGTGTCCCCGGAGACGTAGCGCCCCGCCAGGATCTCCTGCGCGAGCGGGTTCTCGAGGTGCTTCTGCACCGCGCGCTTCAGCGGGCGGGCGCCGTAGGCCGGGTCGTAGCCGACGTTGGCGAGGAAGGTCTTGGCGTCGTCCGTGACCTCGAGGCCGAGGTCCCGGTCCGCGAGGCGCTTGGCGAAGCGCACGAGCTGCACGTCGACGATGCGCCGGAGGTCGTCCTTGCCGAGGCGATGGAAGATCACCGTCTCGTCGAGGCGGTTCAAGAACTCCGGCCGGAAGCTCGCCCGGAGGTCCGTCAGGACGAGGTCGCGCATGCGCTCCTCGTCCTCCACCGAGAGGATGTGCTGCGAGCCCACGTTGCTCGTCAGGACGATCACCGCGTTCTCGAAGTGCACCGTACGCCCCTGCCCGTCGGTCAGGCGCCCGTCGTCGAGCACCTGGAGCAGCACGTTCCAGACATCCGGATGCGCCTTCTCGATCTCGTCGAAGAGGATGACCGAGTAGGGCCGGCGCCTCACGGGCTCCGTGAGCTGACCGCCCTCGTCGTAGCCGACGTAGCCGGGAGGCGCGCCGATGAGCCGGCTGACGGCGTGCTTCTCCATGTACTCGGACATGTCGAGGCGGACCATCGCCCGGTCGTCGTCGAAGAGGAACTCGGCCAGCGCCTTCGCGAGCTCGGTCTTGCCGACGCCCGTCGGGCCGAGGAAGAGGAAGCTGCCCACGGGCCGGTTCGGCTCGCCGAGGCCCGCCCGGGAGCGCCGGACGGCGTTCGCCACGGCGACCACTGCCTCGTGCTGCCCGATGACACGCTCGCCCACGCGCTCCTCCATGGCGAGGAGCTTCTCCTTCTCGGACTCGAGCATCTTGGCGACGGGCACGCCGGTCCAGCGGCTCACGACCTCGGCGATGTCCTCGTCCGTGACCTCCTCCCTCAGGAAGGAGCCGTCCGCCCGGAGCGCGTCGAGCTTCGCTACGGCTTCCATGACCGAACGTTCGGCGGCCGGGATGTCGCCGTGCTTGATGCGTCCCGCGGTCGCGAAGTCTGTAACCCGCTCGGCCCGCTTGAGGGCCGTGCGAAGCTTGTCCACCTCATCCTTTGCCTCGCGGATGGCGTCGATGAGCTTCTTCTCCCGGAGCCACTGGGCCCGCATGCCCGCCGTCTGTTCCTTCAGCAGGGCAAGCTCTGCATCGAGCTGTTCGAGGTGCTTGAGCGACGCCGGGTCGCGCTCCTTCTTGAGCGCTTGCTTCTGTATCTCCAGATCGTTGTTCCGCCGTACGGCCTGGTCGATGGCAGTCGGCACCGAGTCGATCTCCATCTTCAGCCGGCTCGCGGCCTCGTCGACCAGATCGATGGCCTTGTCCGGGAGGAAGCGGTCCGTGATGTAGCGATCGCTGAGCGTCGCTGCCGCCACGATGGCCGTGTCCTGGATCCGAATACCGCCGTGGTGGACCTCGTACTTCTCCTTGAGGCCTCGGAGGATGCCGATGGTGTCCTGCACGCTCGGCTCCCCCGCGAGCACGGGCTGGAAGCGCCGCGCCAGCGCCGCGTCCTTCTCGATGTGCTTCCGGTACTCGTCGAGCGTCGTCGCGCCGATGGCCCGGAGCTCGCCGCGCGCGAGCGCCGGCTTGAGGAGGTTCGAGGCGTCCATGGAGCCGCCGGCCGCGCCCGCCCCGACGAGCGTGTGGAGCTCGTCGATGAAGAGCACGACCTGCCCTTCGGCGGCCTCGATCTCGGTGACGACGGCCTTCAGCCGCTCCTCGAACTCGCCGCGGAACTTCGAGCCCGCGACGAGCGCGCCCAGATCGAGGGCGAGCACCTTCTTGTCGCGGAGAGACTCGGGCACGTCGCCGCTCGCGATGCGCTGGGCGATGCCCTCGACGATGGCCGTCTTGCCGACGCCCGGCTCACCGATGAGCACGGGGTTGTTCTTCGTGCGCCGGCTGAGCACCTGCATCACCCGGCGGATCTCCTCGTCGCGCCCGATGAACGGGTCGACCTTGTCCTTCTTGGCGGCCTGGGTGAGGTCGCGCGTGTACTTCTCGAGGGACTGGTACTTCCCCTCGGGCTCCGCGTCCGTGACCTTGTGGGTCCCGCGGACGGCCTTGATGGCGGCCTCGAGGGGGGGCCGCTCGACGCCGAGGAGCGCGCGGAGCTCGGCCTCCTTCACCATCGCGAGGAGCACGTGCTCGGCGCTCGTGTACTCGTCGCCGAAGCTCTCGGTCTCCTTCCAGGCGCGCGTGAGCACCTCGCGGAGCGAGCGGCTGAGCGTCGGCTCGGCGCCGCCCTGTACCTTCGGGAGCCGGCCCGTGCGCGCGGTGGCCCGCTCGACGGTCCCCGCGGGATCGGCACCGGCCTTGGCCAGGATGACCGTGGTGATGCCGCCCTCCTGCGCGATGAGCGCGACCAGGAGATGCGCGGGATGCACCTCGGGGTGCCCGCTCTCGTTCGCGTGCTGGGACGCGGTGATCAGGGCTTGCCGGGTCTTCGTGGTCAGGCGGTCGAGTCGCATGGGGGAGGTCCTCGGGAGCTTGGGGGAGCCGGAGGGACGCGGCGGGCGCAACGCGGCGCCTCGGCGCCGGTCCCCGCGGGTCCGTTCCACGTCGATCAGGCCACCGCTCCGGTCGGGGCTTGCCTTCGTCGACGCCGCGCAAGCTAAACATCCGCTGGCATGCGTCAACGGAGGAAATGGGGGCTGGGGGCCCCAGCTGTGATCGTCGTCCTGGTGGCCTGCAGTGCGCCGGCCGCGCCGGACCTCCGCACGCTGACGCCCCGGGCGACGCTGGGGACGCTCTTCGGTGCCTACGGCATCGAGGCGTTGAGCGGCGCGGAGGTCGCGGCGCGCATGGACCGCGGGAGGGGCTTTCATCTCGGCGATCCCGAGGCGCTACGGGCCTGCTTCGCGGACTGGACCGTGCCCGAGCACGAGGCCCTGGCGGGCTTCGTCTTCGGGGGCCTCGCGCCCGCCAAGGACCGGCTCCGTGTCGTCGTCGCCGGGGATTCCGCCCACGTCTTCGTCGACGGACCCGACGCCCACCCGCCGGCGGTGCTCCGCCGCGAAGGCGACGCCTGGCGCATCGTGCTCGCCGAGAGCGTTCCGGCGGCGGGGGGGGGCGC
>JBCDGX010000366.1:0-6230 GCA_038750805.1 Myxococcota bacterium | reverse complement strand
CGAGGGCGCTCGCCCGCGGCGCCCTCGACCTCGGGGAGCCGCGCTACGCGGAGGCGGCCGCCGGGGCCGCGGCCTTCGTGCTCGACACCATGCGCGACGCCGAGGGGCGGCTCCTCAAGTCCGCCCGCGGCCGCCAGGCCTCCCAGCGCGCGTTCCTCGAGGACCACGCCTTCCTCGTGCGCGGCCTCCAGGAGCTTCACGAGACGACCGGGGAGCTTCGCTGGGCCCGCGAGGCCTTCGCGCTCCAGGAGGCGCAGGACGCGCTCTTCCGGGACGGCGCCAGCGGCGCCTACTACCGCGTCGCGGCCGACGGCGAGACGCTCCTCGGCCGCGGCCAGCCCGCCGACGACGGCGCGCTCCCGAGCGGCAACGCCGTGAGCGCAGAGAACCTCCTCCGCTTCGCGGCGTGGACCGGGGACGACGGCTTCCGCGAGCGCGCGGACGCGATCTTCGCCGCCTTCGGTGAGGGGCTGCGGCGCCGCGGGGCCGGTATGACGCGGCTCCTCTCGGCCCTCGACGGCACCTTCGACCTCTACCGGGAGGTGGTCGTCGTCGAGGCGACGCCCGGCGGCGGCGAAGGCCTCGTGGCGGTGCTCCGGGCGGCCCACCTCCCTCACCGTGCCTTCCTTCGCGTGCCCGCGGACGCCGTCGCCGCGCGCGCCGAGGTGCTGGGCGTCCTCGAGGGCAAGGCGCCCCTCGGCGACGCGCCGGCCACGGCCTTCGTGTGCGAGCGCGGCCTCTGCGAGCGCCCGACCTCCTACCCCGCGGTGTTCGCCGAGCAGCTCGCGGCCCTCCGGCCGCTCACGCTCTGAGTGTCACGCGGGGCGCCAGACCATGAGCGCGAGCACCGCGAAGAGCGGGAGCCACGCCACGAGGAGCGGCGTCGTCCCGGCGCGGCCCTCCTTCCCGGCGACGTAGAGCACGCCCTGGAGGCTGAGGAGCGAGAGCCCGAGGCTCGCCAGGACCCAGGTCGAGAGCAGCGCGTGCCCGAGCCGCCAGGCGAGCACGAAGCCCGCCAGCCAGGTCAGCCCGAAGCCCGGGCCCGCGAGCACGAAGGCGAAGCGACGCCGCGCCGCGAGCGGCAGCGGACCCGGGAGCGTCGCCCCGAGCGTCCCGGCGGCCAGGAGGAGCACGCCGGCCAGCTTCACGAAGCGGAGGGCGAGGATCTCCATGGGCTCGTCCGGGGGCGCACCCGCGGAGCCTGGGCGCGTCGGGCCGCTCCCGCCAGCGGCCGCCTCGACGGGCCGCGACGCGGAGCCTAGACGTGCGCCGTGAGCGAAGCGCCCCTCGCCCCCGCCGATGCCCCCACCGTCCTGATCGTCGGCGGCGGCGCCGCCGGTCTCCTCACGGCCTACCGGCTCCTCGGCCGCCGGCGCATCGTGCTCCTCGAGGCCGCGCCGCGGCTCGGCGGAGCCGTCGAGGCCCGGGCGCAGGACGGCCATCACGTAGACGTCGGCGCGCGCTTCTTCTCCCGCGGCACGCACCCGACCTTCGCGGCGTTCGTCGACGCGTTGGGCCTGCCCATCGGGCCCGAGCCCATCGACGTGACGCTCCACGACGTGCGCAGGGGCGGCTCCGTCGTCCTCCCCCCTTCGACGCCGGCGCAGGTGGGCGCCATCGCGCGCCGCCCGGCCCGCGCCCGCCAGCTCCTGCGCTTCCGAAAGCTGATGAGCGAGGTCGAGGACCTCGTCGCCGGCGAGGATTGGGGGCCGACGCTCCGCGAGCTCCAGCGGCGCCTGGGCTGGACGAGCGACTTCCACGAGCGCCTCCTCGCCCCCTGGGCCGGGGCGTCCCTCGGCGCGCACAACCACGAGCTCGCGGAGCTCGCGGCCTACCCGATCATGCGCCACTTCCTCGAGCACCAGCCCGAGGGCGCGGCCCGGCCCGTGTGGGCGAAGCTGCCGGGCGGGGTGGGCGCCGTGGCCGGAGCCATCGCCACGCGCCTCGCGGGCCGCGAGGACGTCACGGTCCGCACCGGCGCGGCGGTTCAGGCCATCTTCCGCGAGGGCGCGGGCTGGCGGGTGCGGCACGAGGCCGGCGAGGCAACCGGCGAGGCCGTCGTCGTCGCCCTGCCCGCCGAGGTGGCGGCGCCGCTCCTCCCGGCCGAGCTCGGGAGCCGCCTCGCTCCCTTCCGCTACGGCGACGTGGACGTCGTCGTGCATGGCGACCCGAGCTGGATGCCGAAGAAGCGCGCCGATTGGTCCCTCTACACGGTGCTCGACCGCGGTGATCACGGCGTCGCCACGGTCTGGGAGGGGCGGGAGCGGCGCGCGGACCTCTTCATGAGCTGGTGCCCGGCCGGGGCCCGGCCGGGACGCGTGCTTCACGTGCGGCGCCATCGCGTCTGGCGCCCGACGCCGGACTGCGGCCCGGCGCAGAAGGCCCTCGCCGAGCGCCAGGGGGCCGAGGGGCTCTTCCTGGCCGGGAGCTACACGGCGGGCATCGACACGCTCGAGAGCGCCGCGCGCTCGGCCGAGGCCGTTTCCGCGGCTCTCTGAGCGCCCGCCTCAAGAACGGGCGTGGCCGACCGATTTTCGTGTCGTGGACGACGATCTGCCCACGCGCGATGAGCTCCCGGTCCCCATCTCGATGGCGGAGCTTCGGAGCGGCGCGTTCAAGGCGAAGCGTCGTTCGAGCCAGCCCCCGGCGTCGGGCCGGAGCGTGGCGCTCGTGCAGCGCGACTCGCGCATCCCGCGCACGCGCTCGTCCCTTCGCCCCGGGCGTCGCGAGAAGCCGCGCTCGAAGCGCCGGATCTCCGCGCCGCCCACGAAGAAGCGACGCAGCGACGCGGACACCCTCTTTCGCTGGTGCCTCCTCCTCGTGCTGCTCTCCTGCGGGCTGAGCATCATCGCCCTCGGGATGTCGGCGCCTCCCACGCATCTCGTCGGTCTCGAGATGATGTTCGGTGGCGCGCCCGTGCCCGAGGACGAGGGCTGGGATCCCAAGGGCGTGCGCCTCGGCCAGTTCTTCGCCTTCGCGTCGCTCCTGCTGCTCGTGCCCACGCTCGCCCTCGGCGCCGCGCGTCGCTAGTGGGCCTCGGCCCAGCTCGCGCCGCGGCCGACGTCCACCACCAGGGGCACCTCGAGCGGGTAGGCGTTCTCCATGCGGTCCCGCACCAGCGCCTCGAGCGCGTCGGCTTCGTCCTCCGGTGCCTCGAAGACGAGCTCGTCGTGGATCTGGAGGAGCATGCGGCTCTTCATGCCGCGCTCCTCGAGGGCGGCGTCGATGTCGAGCATCGCGAGCTTGCAGAGGTCGGCGGCGGAGCCCTGGATAGGCGTGTTCGCGGCGACGCGCTCGCCATAGCCGCGGTCGCTGAAGTTGTTCGAGCGCAGCTCCGGGATGTAGCGGCGTCGTCCGAGCAGGGTCTCGACGTAGCCGTTCGCGTGGGCGTCGGCGACGGTCCCGTCGATCCACGCGCGCACGCCCGCGTAGGCCTCGAAGTAGCGCTCGATGAGCGCCTTCGCCTCGGCACGCGGGAGCCCGAGCTGCTGCCCCAAGGCCGTCGCGCCCTGGCCGTAGATCGTCGCGAAGTTCACGGTCTTGCCGACGTTCCGCTGCTCCGGCGTGACCGCGTCCGGGGCGACGCCATAGATCTGCGCCGCCGTGCGCCGGTGCACGTCGAGGCCCTCCCGGAAGGCCTCCCGGAGCCCGTCGTCGCCCGTGATGTGCGCGAGGATCCGGAGCTCGATCTGGCTCCAATCGGCGCTCAGGACGACGCTCCCCCGTGGCGCGACGAAGGCTGCGCGGATGCGCCTGCCGTCGCCCGTGCGGATCGGCGTGCGCTGCAGGTCCGGATCGGTCGTGATGAGGCGGCCGGAGGCGCCAACGGTCTGCTGGAAGCTCGCGTGCACGCGCCCCGTGCCCGGGTGAATCGCCTCCTTGAGCACGCGCGTGTACGTGTTGATGAGCTTCGCGAGCGCGCGCTGCTCGAGCACGAGCGCGGCGATCTCGTGGTCCTTCGCCAGGCGCTCGAGCACGTCGGCGGCCGTCGAGTACCCGGTCTTCGTCCGCTTCAGGATCGGCAGCTTCAGCTCGTCGAAGAGCACCTCGCCGAGCTGCTTGCTCGAGGCGATGTTGAAGGGACGCCCCGCAAGGCCGTGGATGCGCGCCTCGACCTCGGCCTTCCGCATCTCGAACTCCGCGCCCATGCGGTCGAGCTCCTCGCCGTCGACCTTCACGCCCGCGAGCTGCATGCGCGCGAGCACCCGGGCCATGGGGAGGCTGAGCTCATCGAGGAGCTCGCGGCGCCCCTCGCGCGCGAGCGCGTGGTCGATCTCCGGCCAGAGGGACGCGATGGCCCCCGCGTGATGGCAGGCCCAGGTCGCGAGCGTCTCCCGCGCCACGCTCGCGAGGGCCTTCCGCTTCTTGCCGCCCCCGACCAGCTCCTTCACGGGGACGAGCGTGCGCTGGAGGTGGCGCTTCGTGAGCTGCTCGAGGGCGTGCGGCAGGTCGCGCGTCGGGTCGACGAGAAAGGAGCCGAGGCGCGTGTCCCCGGCGATGCCCCGGAGCGTGACGCCGTGCTTGCCGAGGAGCGTGTGGAGGTCCCGGGCGTCGTGCGTGACCTTCGGGCGCTCCGGGTCCTCCGCCCAGACCTTCAGCGCCGTGAGCGGCGCGTCGCCGAGCCCCTCCTCGCCGTGCAGCGCGAGATAGCGCCCGACCTCCCCGCCGTCCGCGAGGGGCGCGAAGGCGATCCCGAGGAGCCGGCCGTGAATCGCCGAGGGCAGCGCGTGCACGGGAAGCACCGCGGCCGGCCCGAGCTCGCGTAGGTAGGCCTCCGCCTCGCCCGCGCTCGCGAGCGCCGCGTAGTCCCCCTCCCGCGCGGCCTCCTTGGCGTCGTCGCCGCTGAGCAGCGAGTAGAACTCGAGCTCACGGTAGAGGGCGTCGATGGCGGCGGGGTCCGGGTCGGGGATCGCCAGGTCCGCGAGCGTCGCGCCGAGCGCCGACGCCGGCACATGCTGGTCGATGGTGGCGAGCTTCAGGCTGAGACGCGCCTGCTCCGCGTGGCTCTCGAGCACCTCCCGGCGCTTCCCCTTCATGGTGTCCGTGGCCGCGAGGATGCCCTCGACGTCGCCGTGGGTCTCGAGGAGCTTCACCGCCGTCTTCTGGCCGATGCCCGGGACCCCGGGGATGTTGTCGATCTTGTCGCCGACGAGCGCCAGGTAGTCCGCGAACTGCCGCGGCGGGACACCCCACTTCTTCCGCACGAGCTCCGGGTCGAAGGAGACGTCCCGCACGGTGTCGACGAGGCGCACGCGCTCGCTGACCAGCTGGGCGAAGTCCTTGTCGCCGCTGATCACGTGGACCTCGTGGCCGGCTTCGACGGCCGCCCGCGCGAGGGTCCCGATGACGTCGTCGGCCTCGTAGCCCTCCACCTTCAGCGTCGGGAAGCCGTGGGTTTCGACGAGCCGCTGGATCGAGGGGAGCTGCCGGCGGAGGTCGCCGGGCATGGCCGGGCGCTGCGCCTTGTACTCGGGGTAGGCCTCGTCACGGAAGGTGCGCCCGGGCGCGTCGAAGACCACGGCGCCGCGCGTTGGGCGCTTCCCGCCAAAGATCTTCCGGAACATGAGCGCGAACCCGTAGCTCGCGTTGGTCGGTAACCCGGCCTCCGTCGAGAAGCCCATGGGGATCGCGAAGAAGGCCCGGAAGACCATCGCGCTCCCGTCGACGAGGACGACGCGCTCCACCGATCGCGGTTTACCGCCGGCGCCGGACGAGCGCCAGAAGCACGAGGGCGAGCCAGCCGAAGCTCCCGCCACCGGCGGCGCAGCCGCCACCGCTCAACGTGGCCTCGCTGCCGGCGTCCGGCATGCCGCCGTCGGCGGGCACACCCATGTCGACGGGGGCGCGGCAGACCTCGGGGGAGCAGGCGCTGGCCTCGGTGTCCGGGCCAGTGCCCGGGTCGCAATCCTCGCCGGAGTCGAGGACGCCGTCGCCACAATAGGCGTCGCGGCAATCGGTGCGGCATCCGTCGGTGGCGCCGTCGGAGTTCATCTCGCCGCGGTCGCAGGCCTCACCGGAGTCGACGATTCCGTCGCCGCAGGCGGGGAGCTCGCAGGTGGGGCGGCAGAGGTCCGGGAGCTCGGCGTTGGCGTCGCCGTCGTCGCACTCCTCGGAGCGCTGGACGAGACCGTCGCCGCAGGTGTTGGTGCAGGTGCTGGTGGCGGTGGGCGAGGGCTCGAAGCAGGCCCAGCCGACCTCGATGGTGCAGAGGGCGGAGCAGCCGTCGCCGT
>JBCDGX010000365.1:0-6264 GCA_038750805.1 Myxococcota bacterium | reverse complement strand
GGGGGGCCCCCCACCCCGGGGTCCGCCCCCCGGCGGGGGGGGGGGGCCCGCGCCACCTCTTCGCGCCCCATCCGGGGCGCTTCAGCCGATGAGCTCGCGGACGAAGCGCGCCATCAGCGTCTTCGTCCCGGAGTCGAAGCGAATCTCGAGCTTCTCTCCGCCCTCGAGCTCGCGCAGCACCTCACCCACGCCGAACTTCGGGTGCTGCACGTGGCGGCGCTCGCCCGCCGTCGGGCGCACCAGCGCCGGCGTGTAGGCCGCGACGTCCGCGTCCTTCACCAGCTTGTAGACCCGCGCCTTGTCGTCGCTCAGGTCGTCGCGGAGCTTCTCGATCTCCTCGGCGATGAGCTCGTCGAGCCACGCCTCCACGCCCAGCTGCCGCGTCTCCTCCCCGTCGTTCGGATCGAAGAGCATCACGAGCGAGCCGAGGGGCGTCGCCCCCACGTAGACCTCGCTCTCCGGCGCGCGACCGAGGGCGACGAAACCGAAGGGCATGCCCGCGATATGCGCTTCTTTCGTGAGCCCCGGGAGGCGCGCCAGGTCCAGGTCGTAGGCCTCGAGGGCCTCGTCGTGGTTCGCCATCAGCGCGAGGAAGGCATCGCCAAGCGGGCGCCCGATGCGCTGCTGCGCGAGCATCACGTCCGCCTCGCGCAGGTGGGGCTCCTGGGTCGCCCCGGTGAGCTGCCGCAGGTGCACGAGCCGCCGCTTCAGCGCGGGCGGCAGCTCGAGGATGCGAGCCGTCTCCATGGCCTGGAACATAGGTCAGTGGGTGGGCCCGCCGCCACGTCTTTGGCCGCCCGCGTCCCCGCGACGCGACGGCCCACGAACGCCGCGACCACGAGTGCTCCCACCCCACGCATGCGTCGGTCGTCCAGCGGCCAGGATCCCGGAGCGCCACTCCGGTGACGCGGGTTCGAGTCCCGCCCGACGCGCCGCCTCCTCCTCCCCTTGTCAGCAGCGGTCCAGAACGCCGTCCTCCATCGATCGGATCTGGAATTCACGTTTTCACGAGACCGTCCTGCGCGTCGTCAACGCGTCGGGGGAGGAGGCTCTTTTCACCTCTTCGAAGGAGGTTCCCCATGAACGACATCAAGCACATCCAGGCGATCCGCGGCACGCGGATCCACCACGTGCCGGCGGGCTACGTCGGCCTCCACTACCGGGACGGAGCGTTCGTCCGCGAGCTCGGCCCGGGTCGTCACGAGCTCGGCGCCCGCTTCTTCGAGAAGCACGTCCACACCGTGGACTGCGTCGACGTGCGGCAGCGCTCGCTCGTGATCAAGAACCAGGAGATCCTGACGAAGGACAAGGTCGCGATCCGCGTCTCGCTCCTGGTGTACTTCCGCGTGACGGACGCGCGCGCCGCGAGCGAGCAGGTCGCCGATTACGTCACGCGCATCTACGAGGACGTGCAGCTGGCGGCCCGTCGCTTCCTGGCGACGAAGGACCTCGAGGCCATCCTCGCGCTCCGCAACGAGATCTCGGACGCCGTCCGCGAGACCGTCGAGGAGGACGCGAAGGGCTACGGCGTCGAGATCCTGCGCGCGGACGTCAAGGACCTGATCTTCCCGGGCAACCTGCGGGAGATCATGAACCGCGTGCTCGAGACCGAGCGCCGCGCCGAGGCGCAGCTGATCCAGGCCCGCAAGGACATCGAGGCGAAGCGCCTCCAGGCCCAGGCGGAGCTGGACGCGGAGACGCACCGGCGCGCGGCCGAGCTCGAGCGCCTGCACCTCGACCTCGAGGCCAAGGCCCAGGCGGCCAAGGCTGCGCACGAGCGTGAGGCCGAGGCCCTCAAGGTCGCGCTGGACGCGCATCGCGAGCGGCTCGCCGCGGCGATCGCGGAGGCGGAGGCCCTGGAGGCCCACCCGGCGCTCGTGAAGCTCAAGGAGCTCGAGGCGCTGCAGGCGATGGCCAAGGCCGGCGCTCGCTTCGTCCTGGCGGGCGGCGCGGGCCTGCCGAAGCTCCTCGAGGGCGACGTCGAGGCCTGAGCTTTAGGGGCACCGTCCGGCGTTCACGCGCCGGGCGGTGCCACGCGCACTCGGGACGAAGGCCGGCCTCCGTGGTATGCGGAGGCACTCTCTCCGGAGTCGTCTAATGGTAGGACAGCGGACTTTGGATCCGCGAATCGTGGTTCGAGTCCACGCTCCGGAACCACCGCCCGCGCTGCGCCGCCGTCAGCGCGCGCCGGGCACGTCGAAGCGGGTCCCGCCGACCGTGTAGGACGCGGCGCCTTCGACCTCCGGGACGAGATAGTGGTGGCCGCGATGGTCGCTCAGCTCGACCTCGTGGGCCGCCACGAAGCCGAGGCTGCGGCCGAGACCGTCGAGGGCTTCCGCGAGCACCCGGTCCGGGCTCGTCGCGCCCGCCGGCCGCTCGAAGACCCGGCCCCCGTAGCCGACGCCCGCGACGGTGTCGCGGAAGACGTGGTGCGCCTCCGGCGGCGCCCAGCTCAGCGGCGTCGGGCCGGTCACGGCGACGAAGCGGTCGTGGACCTGGCGGACGTTGTAATCGCTGATCCACTGGTCGTCGCAATAGCCCATCAGGTCCGTGTAGGACGCCGGGTAGAGCGTGTCCGTGCGCGTGTCGAAGCCGACGACGCCGATGATGCCGCCCGCGTGGGGGAAGGCCCGCTCGCCGCCGGTCCCGCAGGGCGCGTGCGGACGTCCGAGCGTGTGCCCGAGCTCGTGGAGGAGCGTGAGCCGGCTGCCCTCGCCCCCGAACCACACGCCGACGCTGACGCGCGTCGAGGCGACGCGGACGTCCGATACGAAGCCGAGGCCGGTCACGCAGGAACGGTTGCAGTAGGCGGCGAAGTTGTCGGCCGGCGTGACGGCACCGTAGTAGTAGGTCTCGCGCGACACGCCGTCGTCGAGGCGGAGCTGGCGGATCTCCTCGAGGAGCGTGTCGAAGCCGCTGCCGCTTCGCGAGATGGTCGTGTCCGAGGCATAGGGCTCGCGGACGCTCAGGCGGAGCTGGTCCTCGGCCACCGGGAACATGGCCAGCATGTGCGCCCGGAGCGCGTTCACGCTGTCCTCGACGAGCACGGGCTCGCGCCCCGAGCCGTCGGCGTCGTACTGCACGGGCACGACCACGAAATCGAGGCCGCCGTTGCCCACCGCGCCGAGCGCGAAGCTGCTCCCATCGCGCGGGTAGCGCGCGTCGTCCATGCCCGCCGTCTCTTCCGGCGTGCCGTCGTTGGGGTCGGTGAGCGCGACCCGGAGCTGGGCGCCCTCGGTCACGTTCTCCGGGGCGACGAAGAAGGAGAAGACCGTATCGTCGTCTTCCTCGTCGCTCTCCCCGCGCGGCGTTCGCCGGGCCTCGTAGGAGGCGAGGAGCTCCCCGGCGTCGAGCACGTCGAGGCGCGCCGTGACCTCGCGCGGCTCCCAATCGTCGCCGGGCGCGACGTAGGCCCGCACGAGCAGCTCCTTGCCGGCGATGAGCGGGGCGTTCCGGTCGCTCACCAGGGCGCCGTCCTCCACGAGCGCGACGCGCACGGATTGGAAGGCCGCGAGGCCCGTGACGCGCAGGTCGCTCACGAGGCCGCCCACGGGTGGGGGCGGGCCGAGGTCGATGCCCATGTCCGGAGGCGGAGGCGGGAGATCCGGCCCCATGTCCTCGGGCGGGACGCCCATGTCGTCCGGGGGCGGCGTGCCCGTGTCCACCGCGCCGAGGTCCATGGCCGGTGGCCGGCCGATGGGCGGGCCGAGGTCCGCCGCGCCGGCGTCGCCCTCGCCCGAGGACACGGAGGCGAGCGTGCCGGTGCAGCCGATCAGAACCAGGGCGAGGGGCGCGGCGCGCATACCCCGGAGCGTACGGCGGCTTTCGCCGTCCTGCGCTCCCCGGGCGTTACGCCAGGGACGTTCGGATCGGGCGCCGGGGTGGAACGATCACGCATTCAGCGTGGTCGCGAGCTCCTCGATCAGCTCGCGCGCGCGGGGCGAGAGCTCGCGGGGCACGTTCACCTGGACGACGCAGACGAGGTCGCCGCGGCCCCGGCCGTCGAGGCGCGGGATGCCGGCGCCGCGCACCACGAGGGTGTCGTTCGGCTGCACCCCGGCGGGCACGTCGACCTCGATGGGCGGCTCCTCGGGGTCGAGGCTCTCCACCTCGCGCACGGTCCCGAGGGTGGCCTGCGGGAAGCTGATGCGAAGCAGATGGACGAGGTCGAAGCCGTCGCGCTCGAACTGCTCGTGCGGCGCCACGCGCACGCTCACGTAGAGGTGGCCGGCGGGGCCGCCGTTCTTGCCGGCCTGACCCTGGCCGGCGAGGCGGAGCGTCTGACCCTCGGCGATGCCCGCGGGCACGCTGAGCTTCACCCGGCGCTCGACGGGCTCTTCGCCCGTGCCGTCGCAGGCCGGACAGGCCTCCCGCGGAATGCGCCCCTGGCCGTGGCACGTGGGACACGTCGACTGCAGCACGAAAGCGCCGCGCCGCGTGCCGATCTGACCCGTGCCTCCGCAGGTACGGCAGTCGTCGAAGACGTTGTCCTTGGCGCCGGAGCCGCCGCATACGCTGCAGGGCGCCGGGTGCGAGAGCTCGATCTCGCGCTCGGCGCCGAAGACGACGTCCTGGAGCGAGAGGTCCACCACCGTGCGCACGTCCGCGCCACGCTGGGGGGCGTCCGGGCGCGCGCGCCGCTGGCCGAAGCCGAAGCCGCCGCCTCCGCCGAAGAAGTCGCCGAAGATGTCCTGGAAATGGGAGAAGACGTCGCCCATGTCCTGAAAGCCCGGCGCGCCGCCTCCGCCCTGAAGCCCGGCGTGGCCGTAGCGGTCGTAGACCTCGCGCTTCTGTGCGTCGCTGAGGACCTGGTAGGCCTCCGCGGCCTCCTTGAAGGCCTCCTCGGCCTGCGGGTCGTCCGGATTGCGGTCCGGATGCAGCTCCATGGCGCGCTGGCGGTACGCCTTCTTGAGCGTGCGCTCGTCCGCGCCTCGGTCGACGCCGAGAACCTCGTAGTAGTCGCGTTTGGCCATGGTCGGGGGAGGGAAAAGGCCGTTCGGCGCGGCAACTTGGGACGCGCGGGCCCCAAGTCAAGGTGCGTAGGCCGGGCCGCATCCGTGAACGTGGAGGGGACGCCCGGCGGCCCGCTTGCGTGACGTCGTATGCTCGGCGCATGCGCTGCGCCCTCTTCCTCGCGTTCCTCCTGGCTTGCGCGGGCCCCAGGGCGTCGGTTCCCGCACCCGCCGGCGCCGAGCCCACGCCCGAGGGCCATGGTGGCGACGAGGTCGCGCAAGACGGGGACGAGCCGCCCACGGCCGAGTGGGTTGCCCTCGGGGACATGGATGTCGCCGCCATGGATCCGGCGCCGGTGCCCCTGCTCCGGGCCTGGCGTCTCGGCGAGGGACGCATCGCGCTCGAGAACGCGGGCGGCGACGTGGCGCGGCTTCGTGCGGAGATCGGAGCCGGCGAAGGGAGCTGCGTGCTCGCGAGCGAGGCGTGCATCGAGCTCGTGCCGGGGGCACGCATCGAGCGGCCCTGCGCGGCCGAGGTCCTGCGTGTCGAGACGTGCGCGCCGCCGGACCGCCTCCCGCACGTGCTCGAGCTCCGGGTCCGGGCGCGCTAGCGAGCACGCTCGCGACTTCCGTCGCGGACGTCTAGGCGCTGACGCCCTCGCCGGGTTGCCGGCGAAGGGGGCGCGTGGGCGTGGGCTCGGGCGCCGCGGGCTCTTCCTCCGCCGCCGGCTCGTCCGGCAGGGCGCGCCGGATGGCCTCGTCGTCCGGGAGCCAGCGCTCGAGCATGCCTTCGGTCTGGGCCCCGCCGAGGAGCGCCCAGTTCGAGACGCTCATGAGCAGGAAGGGCACGGCCACCACCGCGATGCTCGAGAGGCTCCCGCACCCGCAGCTCTCGCGGGCCGCCGCGAGGAGCGTCAGCACGAGCAGCACCATGAGGGCCAGCGCCGCGAAGCTCGCGATCGCCACGGCGCCCTCCGTCGCGCCGGCCGGCGCGGCCCAGACCGCGAGGTGCCCGGCGAGGGGCGGGAGGGTCACGAGCCAGCCCCGGTAAAACACCACCCGGAGCGCGATGCGCCGGAGCGAGAGCCCCTCCGCGTTCCGCCCGTAGGCCGCGGCGAGGCTCGAGAAGGCGACGGCGATGGCGGCGATGGCCGCCCCGTGCACGACGAGGCCGAGGACCTGCTCCGCGCCGCCGGCCTCGGCCTCGTCGTGCACGGGGCGGCCATCGCCGCCATCGCCGTCGCCTTCTCGAGCCTCGCCGCGGCCTACGGGCGGAACGCGGAGGGGCTCTCGCTCCGGCGCATCGCGCTCC